>NZ_JBXXZH010000065.1:0-40382 GCF_059640475.1 Calothrix sp. CBUCES-K 9914 | reverse complement strand
TTTTGATATCGTGACAAAATCTTTCTCTGGTTACTGGAAAAACTAGCTGATTTTGCCAAGCAGATTCTTTTATGTACTTCCAACCTTGCGCTCCCGGTGCTATAGCTTTTGCGTCAACTGCTCTAATTAAATTAAATAAATAGCCGTAGAGAGAGAATGGAAAAGATAAGCTCTTATTTGTTTGATATTTTCCTTCCATACTCACATTCCAAGGAGTTAACAAAAAGTCAATAATGGGATAAGATTTGCGGACAACTTTAGTTGTTTCTGGAGAAAATAAAGTATCTACAGCGTTCCAAAATACACCTGATGTATCAGCAAACACCATACCAAATTCAGGTACACGTATTTCAGAGCGCGTTGTCATTAATGTTGTTGAACCCACTTTAATTTTACTAAAATCACTAAATGGATAGATGCGAGAATATCCTAATTTTCGCAAACAATCTTCTATTAAGCTATCTTTAGGAATAAGCACATCAACTTTTTTAGGAAGAGAAGCTAGAGAGCGAACATCAAAATGGTCTAAATGTTTGTGGGATATAACAAGAAAATCATATTCAGGAATTTTGCTAGTAAATACCTCTCGCTTTGGGCAAGATTCATTTAATCCTTCGCAAAAAGGGTCTTGAAGAACTGGATCCATGAGAATTTTACAATCCTCTGTTTCCACAAAAATAGAAGCATGTCCAATCATGTGAATCTTCATAATTAATTACCTCTTTTTAGATAAATTCTATGGGTGAGAAATAGCACGCACGCTATTCATACTTATAAACAACTTTTCCAAACCTATCCTTTGCGTTATAAGTCCTTTCAAAAAATTCTGTCACCTGATTTCCTCTAAATACAGAATCAATAGCTACATGAGGGGAGTAAATATACTCCCCCTTCCCTTGAAGGGAAGGGGGTTAAGTTTTAGGTTAATTTTTCCACATGACGTTAAAAATCAAATATAACGAGGAAGTGCGTACTTAGTGATATATTCAGAATGATTTTTGCATTTATAGCGAGGATGAATTTCTTGTTGGTATTTGCTTAAATCTAAATCTTGTTGAGTTGGCGAACATTCTTCGGATAGCGCTAAAGCCGCTAATGCTGTTGTAATCATTTTATGGCAGTCAATATATAGAGAAATGCTATGATGTTGACCGTGTATTTGTCTAATTTGTTGTTGTCTGTTTGCAGCAAAAGCATTCAGTGCTAATAAATTTAATAAAGCTTGAGGAGGCGCCTCTGGGTCAATGCGTAAGGTAGAATAAAAAGGTATTGCAGCAGTAAACAATCCATCAGCATCCATAAATTCTAACAGTCGCAATTGCGCCACTCGCATTGTCCGACCTCTAAATCCAAGGGCAGCCATACTCAAAATTGCTAAGGCTGTGGACATTGGGACATCATAAACACCAAAGGAGTAATCATCGTTTATACTAGCAAGTATTTCCGCCAAAAGTGTTTGCCGCAATTGTTCTGCTGATTCATCTTTACTAATTGCACAAGCTAAAACCCAATCAACTAGGTAGGGATTGGCGAAATACAAACCACTGCGATATTCAAAAGCATCAGCTAAATATTGCGTTGAAGTTTTTGCTTCAAGTCCTGCTTCTTGCCGTAGCGTCTTAATCAAACAGGTGGTAGCATAATCAGACTGACACCAGTGGCGAACACTTTCATCAAAAACCATTTTTCCTGGTTGTTCGCCATCATCCCAAAGTTGAGGATAGTAACCACCTTTTCCATCAGCAAAAATTTCCAAGTCTTCTACTGCTTGGGGATTTTTAAACCCTTGTAGCACTAATGCTGAGTCGGTAGAAGTAATTAACCTGTTTGTATCAAAAGCCCAAAGATTTCCTTCACACTTACTCAATAAAAATTCGCTTAATGTTTGACTAGCTTCTACAACTTCTGTTTTGTTTAATGCTTTCAAAACAAAGCCTAGGGGAACCAAATCTCCATAGTCAAAGGGGTTACTAGGTAAAGGAGGTTGACAAGTCATCGACATTGGCTTTTCGCAAGCTGCTTGTGCTAGTTTTGCTAAAGCTTTGAGGCTGCGATTTTTACCAAAGCTAACTCTATCTTGCGATGCTTGAATTAAACCAGCTTCTAAATTAGGGTCAATATAACCGTGCTGTAAGAAAAATACATTGCAATGTGCTGTACGGCTAAAATGAGAAAGAATTCCTGCGTGAATATGAACGGGTAAGCGATTTTGGAACTTAGCTAAGTAGTAAGAGTTTTTTGCTTCTCCACCTAAAAATTTAACTCCCACTGCTCGCAATAATTCATAATGCTCTTTTGTCGGTTCATGTTCAAAGATTGCTTGTGCTTCACCATATCCAGATTTAATTTGCAAGTGAAGTACAACGGGAGAATAAGGAGACTGCTCTCCCAAACCAAGACAATCAGCTTCATCTACAGGGAAAATTTCTAGCTCATTTGAAAATCTTTCATAGAGCGAAGTTTTTATTTGTTCGCGCGATAAAGTTGTTTGCGAAAATGGTTCAACAAGCTTAGAGTCGTTTTTTAATGCTAAAAATCTACCATGACTCGTTAGCACTGCATGACTGTAGGGTTGTAAATCTATCCCTTCAGGCAAATGGTACATTTTTCTAATTGTTATATCATCAGCTAGCTCGCTAATAGCAGATAAATTAAACATTACCATCCATTCTAAGACATCGGGAAGCGTGCGTAAAATTTCAGACACTAGCATTTTGAAGCTCTCTCCACTGAGTGATAAATTGGGGACTTGTTAAAGTATGGCTAACCGAAAGATAGGCTTTTGCTTCTAAATATTTTTGTGGTTGGTAAACTACTTTAATATGGTGTAATCCTCGGAAAAAGACTCTTTCGTATTCTGACCCTAAGAATTTTGATATTTTGAGTAAACTGCTGGGTAATAATTCCGGATGTGATTTTTCTCGAATATACCCAGGATAAGCTAGCAACGCATCCTGCTTTTCGTGAACGCACAATCCATTTTTTAGTAGATAGTCTAAAAATAAATTCCAACGTGGTTCCAATTTAGGTTGTTTAATTAAATAACATTCGAGACCAATTTTCGGGTAAACAACCTCACCGATATCAATATCCAAGTCAATTCTATCTACTAAAGGAGATAAGTCATTTAGAATATTTTTGAGTTCATTAACATTACCAGACCAATTTATCTGAGAGAGGTAATCTAAAATATTTTCTGGGGAAATATTGCGAATACAAATTCTTACTAGCTCCGATTTTCTTGCTAGCATTACGCCAACTTGAAATACGTATGCTTCTTTCGGTAACAAATCAAAGCAATTAAATAGTTGCTTCTCTACGCTTGATGAAATAGTTTTGCCTAGTAAAAGCTTTAAAGCTGATTGAGTAACCCACTCATAAGAATCGAAATTATCAGATTGAGCCGAATAAATATTCTCTGGACCAAAAAAGCAACTTGGGACAGGGACACTACTTAAAGACTCATCAATATCAAACTCTAGCCAGATATTACGTATCTTTTCATACAAAGGAGAATTTTCTTTACTCCAATGATGAGAAAATTCTCTAATATTACTCCAAACAGGTTGTTTGATGAGCGAATCTGGTAAATTTATCAAATAATTATTATCACTAGCTAAAATTTGGCGCCCAGCTTCAGTTGCATCAGCACAAATTAAAAAGTCAGCATTCGGTTTGTTAGTTCCTAAGTGACACTCAAAACCAAAGAAAGAAGTAATAGCTTGGGGTAATACCTTGGCTACAGTGTCTATATTTGACCATGTTTCTGGAGAAATGAGCTTAGGAGAAACATTTGGTTTGATGTTGCTTAGATATTCAACGAGAGAATTTTCTTTCAAACAATTCTGTGTTAAGGTTTTCATAAGAGTTTAATGCATAACATGAGTGAAGCTGACAAGAATGTACCTTCTCAGTAATAGTAAGGTGGGCACTGCCCACCTACTACGAAATCATAAGCTTTTTCAGCTGTAATTTTCGCTTGCGAGGAAGTGGTGCAAGATATCAGTGAGAGCTACAATAAGTGCGTGAATTAATTTTTATTATTCACAAATACATTTAATAGGAACTCTTTTGGCGTAGTAGCGTCATTTATTAAATAACCATCACCAATTTTCCAAGGAATCACATTTGTTGAAGACCCTAAATTCTTTAATTCGTTTTTAACTTCTTTAATAAGTACCTCGTCATGTTCGCTTGGTTCCCCTATACCTGCCCATTCATCAGCGTAAGATAAGCAAGACTTTGCTCCGACAATGGCACAAATTTCTGCTACTCCTTTTGGACCCAGAGTAGCTAAATGCCCTCCTTCTGTTTTATCTGTGACTGAAAATATTTTGGGATTACTAAGTAGGTTTGCGGCAATATCCACACCCCAAACTTCTATATCTGTACTAATAGAATTAAAAGATAAAGGTTGGAAATTGCTCAGAACATAGTCTACAGTGCCAAACTTCTGTTTAACATATTCTGCTACTTCAATCATTGAACCCATTGGGTCTGTACCAGAGTCAATTAAGAACCAAGACGTGTAATAGGGTGTACGTAATAAATAAGTATTACCCCAATTTCGTAAATCAGGATGTATCGGTTCGTTATATTCTGGGATTAAAGGTTGTTCGCCGTAAAAAGGCAAAACATTAATTTCAATATCTCCAACAATAATTGGTGCTGCATACCAATCAACAGCAATTACATTTTTAAAACCCAAACTTTTTAGTTTAGCTTCCATATCTTCACACATAATTGTTCCTCTAAGAACTTTGGGAACAATTATAGGAATTTCGGGAGGAAACATCATTAATGTAGGATAATGCCAATGGTCGTAGTGAGCATGGGAAATTAAAATTGCATCTACGCTTCCTTCTAAGTTAGCACGAGTTATATCATTTTTTAAACTAGGGATGCCATAATTAGAATGTAATTGAGGGTCTACAAGAATTCCTGTAGTCTGGCTTCTATATAGTAACGCCGCATGTTGAAGACGAAAAATTCCTGGTATTTGCGGAATTTTACTTCTATTGTGACATGGTAGCTCTTTGACAACATTAAATTTGATAAATTTGTCTAAGAGTTGTACCATTGGTTCGCTTACCTTTTGACAAATTTGCTCGTATGTAAAGTTCGAGCTACCACAAAGATAAAGCAGATATTGAATTTGTGGTAAAATCGCATTATCTTCAATTAATTCTGTACCAATTTGACCTAAGAAACTTGGAATTCGAGCGTTTGTATAAGTTAATGCTAAAAGAGGGTTTTTATTTAAGAGAAGAAATTGATTTTTTAATGAAAAACTTTCCTGACCTTTATTTGTTTCAACATCAAAGAATTTTTCAGCGATTTTTTCATGTTTTTTAGCTGCTTGCATAATTGCCTTACCGAAATCGTTTGTTTCTAAAAACGATTTAATAATTTCTTCGATGAAGGGTTGAATTACAAGGCATATATTGTCAGCAGCACTTACAGGTTTTATTTGCGCTCCGGGGACAAAGGCAATTGTACTATTCATAGTCGTTATTTTCCCTAGTTAAATTTTCTCATTCTCAATTTTAAAAATGACCCGCAGACACAGGTTAAATATTCTCCGGGTCAATGGTAACGTGTGGTGATTTACAAGGAGCTAATTAGAAGATTCATAGCAATGAGCGCTTTTTGATTAACATAACAGTACTAATAACTTCAGGATAGTTTTCTTAATCAAAATAGTCCATTGATAAAAACTCAGTTTTGTTCAGTATTTATTCAGGAATCTAGATTTGCGTAGGTATTTAACTCTTTAAAAAAGTTAGCATAAGCATACTGCAATATTTAATTACTTTTTTGCAGATAGGAACACAAATAGAGAGGTAAAAAGAATGGCTGGACAAAATCCTCAAGAAAATAACTCTGAAATGACTCGCAAAGATTTTGAAGTTCAGTTAGTTGCCAAAGCTTGGACAGATGAAGCATTTAGGCAGCAGCTACTAAGTAACCCCAAGGCAATATTGGAACAAGAACTGGGTGAAAAGCTACCAGAAGGTATAAATGTAGAGATTATTCAGGAACCGCCAAATACTCTATACATAGTGCTACCAACAAAGCCAGAAACTAGCGATGAACTTGATGAGGAGGAATTAGATGCTGTCGCTGGTGGTGTAATTCCAGCAATATTAACCGCAACAGCTGCTTATGGGGTATCTCCTTGGACTAAGGTTGGGGGTGGTCAAAAATGGTAAGTCTAATGTGTGTTGAGGTAAGCGTCATTGATACTCTTTATTCCTACTTCCCCACTTTCAAGTTATGTCCAATCAATATCATCGAATAAGCCACGCAGTTTGGGAATTGACGCTCAAATGCAATCTAGCTTGTAGCCATTGTGGTTCTCGCGCGGGTCATGCTCGCGTAAATGAACTTTCAACCCAAGAAGCGCTTAACCTAGTGTCTCAGTTGTCAGAAGTTGGGATTACAGAAGGCATCCAATACCTCCCTGCTCCCGATGCCAAAAAGTTATGTGTACACGGTAGCCTTGATAAGGGGGGCTTTAAACCCTCTTTTTCCCCCCTTATTAAGCTACCGTGTACACACAAGTCTCTTTTTCTTATCTTTCTTATCTTTCTTAGTGTCCTTTGTGCCTTTGTGGTTCCATAAAGAGATAAACCACATAATCCGAAGGATTTCCCGCAGGGTAGACACAAAGGGCACTGCATAGGGAAAAAGGCAGTTTATTTAAAGATGTGTGTACACCGTAGCCCTTATTAAGGGGGCTAGGGGGGATTTTAGTTCTTAACCAAGTAGTATTGGTATTACTCCCATAATAAAACTGAAGGCAAAACATCAGGATAAGCAATCCGCAGTAATTGATAGCCAATACCAGCAGTACCGTGGAAAAAGCCGGGGTTATAAACTTTAGGAGGTAAATTAGGAAATAGGTTAAACGTACCCTGAGTTTGGGCTTGGCTAATTACTTTACTAACAGCTTGATGCACAACTGTTAATAATTCTGGACGCTCTAACTTACGAGTTGCTACTAGCAACGTTTCAACTCGACCTAAATTACCCCAACAGAGATTATCTACATCTGAAATTAAGAATTTTTGAGTAGTTTCCAAAGCAATAGCAATTTGTTGATGAATCTCTGGGGTATCCAAAACTGATAAACCTCCTAAACGCCCTAACCCAATACCTGCGGCACCATGTGCCCAAGTTACTCTAGATATCGGTTCTTCTGACCTTATATCCAACCAATTTTGAGCGTTCGTACAAAAAACGCTTTGTTCGTAAGAAATCGCTTCGATTGCAGCATCTAAAAATCGAGTGTCTTGGCTGACATTAAATAACCGTAATAATGCATAGGCTATTCCTGCGGCGCCTTGAGAGAACCCAGTAAGCTGTTTGCCTTCCCAGGTTTTCCAAGCTCTAGGGTTATCGTTTATACTAATTCGATTTTTGAGGAGATGTTTGCCGCAAGCAATTGCTAACTCTAAGGGTGCTGGTGCCTGCTGTTTATTTGTTGTATCACAATCATATAGCGCTAAAAGACTAAGTAAAACACCTGCACTTCCTCCTATAACATCAAAGCGGTTATCAGTTGCAATTAACTCTGGGGTAATAAAAGAAGCAATTTTTTGAGCATCTTGTAAAAGCGTTGGTTCTAGTAATTGACTGATGCGTACTAAAGAATAGACAATAGAACTCAAACCTTTACTACCACTTATTCCTAACTTTCCAATTAGCCTTGTTGTATCTTCAGGACTAGAATTTAGAAGGGTATCACGCAAAGGCTGTAAGGCACTTAAAGCTAACTTACGCCATTGCTCTTCGCCTGTAATTTTTGCTAAAGCAGCCAAAAATAAGGCAATGCCAGATGCACCTTCATATAGACTATAGCTTACTTCTGAAAACTTAAAGCTTTGGGTATTCAGGTTGTATACTGTACCTAGCCATGCAGCACCGTCATTAGCATGATATATCGCGCGTTGTTGTAGTTCTTCAGCGATACTAATTGCTTTTTGCACCAACAACTCTGCATCTAAGCTTAATTGTGTCTTTGTAGAGCTACTCATCTGAGGAAATACAACAGCCTTTGGTTCTTCGACAAAACGTGAATAAAAACAACCAAGAATTATATCTACTTGCTGAGTTAAGTCGGCTACACTTAAATTTTGAATCCGTTTTATTACCAGGTTGAAGCTGGGTTCAATAAAAACTTTTGATACTACTCCTGTAGATAGAGCCAAACTGTCGCTCGAAGAGTTTGCAACTAATAGGGGAATATCTAACTGTTCCATCGCCTGCAACTCTTCCGATAGCATCTGCCAAAAGACAGGTTTCTCTTCAGTTGTTAAATACGCTCTACTTAAAACATCAAGACCTATACTACGGTCAATACCGTGACGCAACAAATGCGGAGCGCAAGAGTGTTGCAAAATAAGAGCATAGGTATTTGTGTTACGAAATACATGCCGAACTTTTTGATTAGCAAAGCTTATTAGGGGAGAGTCCGCAGCTAAAAGAGGCTCCCGATGAGAAATGAAGAAATAATACATTTGCTCAAATCCCTCCACAATATCTTGTAAATAATCTTTGGGGGAAAGAGAAATTCCGTTAAGGGTTGCTCCGTTAGTTTGCTTAACACTTACTTTCTCATAGCCTAAGTCCATTGCATCTGTATTAATATTGTCCAATTTCTGAACAGACAAAGATTGCTCCCCAACTCCCCCCAAACCTGTGATGTCTACATTGTAGTTATCGTTTAAAAACAAACCCTTCTGCGGTAGCATCGCGGTTGATAAAACAGATTGTGCTATTAGTTTTTCCGTTAACCCAGAAGCGTCTTTTTGTAATAAATCCAGTGTGTATACGTGATGATTTAATAGCGTTTCTAAATCCACCAAAACTAAGTGTTCTCCACTAGCAATTAGGTTCTCATAGTGACAATCTGTTCCTCCTAAAACATAAACTAAACAGATTAACATCCCTGACCGTTTGTAAAAGCGTTTAACTGCTGCTTCATCTTCACACGATTGATGCTCCACAAATTCCACCCAACCGTGAGTGGAACGGTTGAGGACTTGAATAATCTTGAAGGTTAATTTATCATTTAGATCATTTTTATCAATTTCCTCGCCAACCTTCGCAGTAGGTTGAGTGCTGTGCTGGTTATACCAAGAAAGAAAGTTATAAAAAGCAAAATCTAAAGCAAGCTCTTTTGGCTTGTATACTAATTTCAACCCCGTGTCAAATTTCAAAGCAATGACCGACCTTCCCTGATTATGAGTGTCCGATAGGCTTGCTTTAATATCCTCAACTTGCTTTAAGGGTGCATTCCTATTAAAGCGCTGCTCAATATCATACCAGTCTGTTGCTAACCTATCAATAAACTCAGCAGTTGTTTCTACCCAAAAATCTACTACAGTCGAAACCAGTCTGGCTAAGACACTATATTCTTGAAAAAATGAGAGTAAGCCATCTTCATATAACTTCAAAATAAACGCGCGGTACTTATCTTGGCTGTTACGCCATTGAATGGGAAGCAATAGAAATACCTTTAAAGGATTGAACGGTGAGCGAAAATCAGAAAATTCCTTAAACAAGGTGGGCGTACAAATATTCGCAAGACGCTCTAAAAGACTACGTTCTAAGGTGATAAGTGCGGTTTCGCTCAACAATTGGCTTTTAGAACCGACTATTGCACAAAGCTTTTGGCGAGCTGTTTGTATACAACTTACATAAAAATGCTCAAAAGGAACAGGATTTTCAGAGCTGAGGTAACGCTCTTGAGAAAAAAGTTGTTTGTGTGAAATTTTTTGGCTAGTTTGGAGTATTTGTTCTAATGTATTTACCCAAGAGGGTAGAAATTGGTCATCCACCAAGACAACATCAGTCAATATAGGCATAAGAGTTTTTACGTCTAACCCATCCCAAGCTAGACGTTCGTGAAATTTTGCAGAATTACCCTTAGCCACAACTTGACACCATTGCTCCAAGCGAGTTTGAACTTGTGGATCATCGTTGGAAATAGAATTGGTCAGCAAAGAATTATTTAGACGTTCAGCTAGGGTAGTAGCTTTGGCGGCAATTAATGCTAAGTCCTTTGTTATAGCCAAAATAGAAGACATATGTAGAGAAATCCAGTTTGATACTAATACTTTATAGTAAATATCTCAGCACATTATTCTAGTAAAATCACTAATAGCTGAGTATTTACTGAGTAAAACTGAGTTTTTATTAATGGATTTATCTACAATGACTTAGTATATTGAAAACAGTTGATTCCACATGACAAATTTAGAGGTTTTAAACATGAGTGTTCAAGCAGTAAATCAATTCTTACAAAAAGTTAGTGAAGACGAAAAACTTCAACAAGAGTTAGCACAAACTTTACAATCAGATGAAGAAGGAAAAGTAGCAGCAACAGAATTAGCAGCAAAACATGGATACCAATTTTCGCCAGATGAGCTTTGGCAAGAAATTCAAAATCGTCAAAGCGAATTCGAGACTAAGCAAAGCAGTGGAGAACTTAACGAAGAAGAGTTAGAATCTGTTGCAGGTGGTACTAGCCCACTTATTGCAGCAGGTATAGGTGCTGCAGGCGCTATTGGTGGTGGTCTTGCGGGTAGAAGTAAATGGTAAATAGCAAATTTTCTGAATACCAAAAATCAAATTAGCTAGTCCAGAGCGATGATAATGGCTTAAATTTATCATCGCTCTTGCATTCAAACTCCTATCAAAATATTTTGCCCATGAGTATAAAACGCAGTAAATCAGTTTTTGCAAAAAGTCAGCCAAGGCAAAAAACTTCAGTAATAATTAATTCAAGTCATAGGTTTTAATAAAAACGACCGAGTCCCAGTAACTAAGTTAGCTACAAAATATAGCTTTGATTTTACAGTCTATCAGCTTTGGCAAAATGTTGAGAAACTTCAAAATCAATTTAAATATACTCAAAATCACTAATAGCTGAGTATTTACTGAGTAAAAATGAGTTTTTATTAATGGATTTATCCAAAAAAATTCAGTATTTTCAAAACAGTTGATTATACAACAAAAATTAAGAGGTTCTAATCATGAGTTCACAATCAGTAAACCAATTCTTGCAAAAAGTTAGCGAAGATGAAATACTTCAACAAGAGTTAGCACAAGCTTTACAATCTGAGCAAGAGGGAAAAGAAGCAGCAACAGCATTAGCGGCAAAACATGGATACCAATTTTCGCCAGATGAGCTTTGGCAAGAAATTCAAAATCGCCAAAGCGAATTTGAGACTAAGCAAAATAGTGGAGAGCTTAACGAAGACGAGTTAGAAACTGTTGCAGGTGGTACTAGTCCAGCAGTTATAGGTGTTACAGGTGCTGTTACTGGTTTTATTGCGAAGCAACAAAAGTGGTAAATAGCAAAATTTTCTGAGTACCAAAAATCAAATTAGGTAGTCCAGAGCGATGATAAATTTGAGCCATTATCATCGCTCTTGCATTCAAACTGCTATAACAATATTTAGCCCATGAGTATAGAAGCAGTAAATCAGTTTCTGCAAAAAGTCAGCCAAGACGAAAAACTTCAGCAAGAATTAATTAAAGTCATGGATTTTAATGAAAATGACCGATTAGCAGTAACTGAGTTAGCTGCGAAATATGGCTTTGATTTTACAGCTGATGAACTTTGGCAACAAGTTGAAACCCTTCAAAACAGATTTAAATATAGCCAAAATAATGAACCACTAAGCGATGAGGAATTGGAATCTGTTGCAGGTGGGTTACACAATTGGCCAACACCTGGACAGTTAATTGGTAATATTTTACGAGGACACAGGGCTTGGTAAAAGTTGTAGAGACGCGATATACGGCATCTGTACTAGGTCTTTTGTGGTTGTAAAAATTTGTAAGTGTACAGTGAATACCCAATTAAATTGTTGGGAATTTGACAAATCAAATTGAAAATATTTTCAGCCGCATATCCAGATTCATCCTCATGATATTCCTCAATTTTTGAGTGAATATTTTTCAGATGGATTCCTAAATCACTTTGATTTTTAAAGATAGCAACTAGCTTCTCTATTACTGGTTTAACAATGAAGTTAATCTGAGTTTTCCTCATCGAACCTTGAATTTCAATTTTCAGCAAAGCATGGCTGTTAAGTAAATCGATTTTGCCTGTGACAATTTCTTCACAAACTTCTTCAATTAATAAATTTGTGATATAATCCATGAGAATTCGTTTTAATGTAAATTTATTCTCTTTATTCTCTACCAACGAAGATTGAATTAAATATTTCAGTATCTCCATTACTTTTTGTTGTGCAACTGGGGGATAAATCTCTGATAATAATTCAGCTATAGAGACTGGTTCGCGATGAATTGCTAACCAGTATAAAATTGCTTTTGCTAAATTAGGTAATCTGTTAAACTGCTGTTCTAAAAGGTTGCTAATTTCATCAAGTACTAAGGTCTTATGGTGAATAAATTCTCTTGTCTCTCCTTGAAATAATTCTTTAATTGCGACCGCTGCTATTTTAAGCGCTAAAGGATTCCCTGAATATTGCTCCACTAGATATTTATATTCACGCTCACTAGGACAATAGCAACCTTTAAGTTGCAGTAGCTGTTGTCCTGCTGAAGCACTTAAACCTCTCAAATGCATACAGCGCACTGGTAAGCTTTCCCCTTCCATTAAAGCAACTTCTTTCGGTTTTTCGCGACTAGTTATTATCAAGCAACTACGATGACGGCATTCTCCTAAACGTTTGAAGAAGTTAGCATAACCTTCAAAACCTAATTTGTAGCAACCAATATTTTCTCCGTTACAGAGAATTGTTTCGAGATTATCCAATATCAACAAACAACGATACTTACGTAAGCAATCAAGTAAAAGAGAAATTTTGATATCTACGCTTTCAGGTATGACTTCCTCTTGTTTACCAAAAGATTGCAGTAAGCTATTTAACAAATTTTCTAAGGAAAGCTCATTTTCTAGGGAACGCCAAATGAGGAAATCAAATTGATTCTGCATCCCTTCAGCTAACTTTACAGATAAATAGGTTTTTCCAATTCCCCCCATTCCGAGAATCCCGACAATTCGACAGTTATCGGTTTTTATCCATTCTTCAAGAATCGCTTGCTCCTTGTTACGTCCATAAAATATAGAGATGTCAGGAGCTTCGCACCAATCATGGTACTGATTAGTTACAGAGTGTTGATGAATACTTGGCGGTAATACAGTTAGATTTGGTAAACTCGCAAGCGTTGGTTGTGTTGAAACCTCTTTGTCTTCTGTAGTGTTAGTAAACGCTAGGCCAGAACCAGAAGAAGCGAAGCAATACACAAGCCCAGCTTGTCTTTCAACCGCAGCTTTAAAAGTATTCTTTTTGACTTTTTCCCCAAAAACACCAGAAAGTAGCTGCCATAATTTTGGACCTGCATCTTGCTTCAGGTAATTTGGTGAATAACCACTAGCTTTAGCAATCTGTTCGTAACACTGACGCGAACCAGACCAAGCAGATTCAATTAGAAGTCTCTGCAAGTCGTTTAAATGTACGCCAACCTTGGCGAAAACTAAGGCATCAGTAAATTTAAGTACTTCTTCCGCATTCATAGAATCCCCTACCTCTGGTATTTACTTGATTGAAATATTTGTAAATGGTGGGTGCTGGGTAAAAAATAGCCCAAGCCTCCTATAAAGGTCTAAACTATAATTGGGTTGCACTTTGCTAATTTATGCACGCGCGTTTGAATTTAAGATTATAAAAGGATGCTTAACCTCCTGAAATTCCCCTAAACTCCCGCGTGGAAGGAGTTTAAAAACGCTCTTTTCCCTGCTTCTCAAAGATACTGCTGATCCCAAACGGGGTATCACCCCTCACTACAACGATTTACTTGCCGTAATGAATGCGTCATTGCAGACCGCGTCTCTACCACCAATTTGTAGAAAACGAGGGGCTATCAACCCCGATTCGCTCTTCTGTATTATCAAGACCAGGGGAGATTAGACTTTGGGTTGAGTAGTGAATACTACTGTTCCAATATCCTAATAATGGTAGTTTCACATAATTTACGTATATCGTGCATTAGATAATGGCAGAAAAAGTAATATCTTTAGCATGAAAAAGTAATGGTTTTTTGTCGCAGTGAGATACATACTAAATAACTTCAGATTATATGTAATCGATTCAACTCATAAATTCAACTCATAAATTAAATTATTATTTGGGAAGCTGTAGCCGTTTTTTAAACTTTTCTATTTGCTTCGGTTCACCAATTGCCGTTATCAAAGCTTCTACAAGCTGCTCAACACTAATCCCTGGAGAGTCCGTCAGTATATCATCAAGAACAAAATTAGCTATAGGTCCAAGACAAAGCAATAATTCATGGCGACAATGCTCAATAAATTCTGTATTCAAAAGAGCAGCATTTCTTTGTGTTTGACCATTATTCTGATTCTTAGTCTGAGATTTTCCAACTGTCTCGATACGCTTTTTAAAATCTTCTGCGTTTTTGGAATCAGAAATTGCCGCAGCTAGAGCTTCAACAAATTCTTCGCGCGTTATACTCGGGTTTTCAGCCAAAATATCTTTCACTACAAAATTAGCAAAAGGGCCAATTAAACTATTTAGTTCCTGCTGACAATAATTTATAAATTCCGGGTTAAGTGGCTGAGATATTGGTTTTTGAAAGAAAGTACCCTCAGATGAGGTAGAAAAATTAGGAAGTTTTTGACTAACAGCTATATTGATAGAATTTTGTACATTTGAAGGAGTATTTGTAGATGTTTCAGTCTGATTCTTTAACTTATTAACTCGCTCCTGTAACAGTTGAAATTCATCTGATTCTAGAATTTCAGCGACTTCAAGTTCTCTCTTGGCTTGGTCAATATTAATTTCTATTTTTTTCGTTGAGTGAATAGCAGTTACTTCTTCAGGAAAAGTTGGTAGTTCTAATACATTTATTATTTCACTCACAGACTGATAGCGATCACTTGGTTTTTCAGCAAGCATTTTATCAAGTATACGAATTAAATTATCACTTGCTTTAACGAAAGAATGCCATTGCCAATCTAAATTTTTGTTCAACAATATATCTGGTGTTTTCCCTGTTAAAAGCACAACAGCACAAACACCTAATGTGTAAATATCACTACAAGGATAACACACACCTCTACGAATTTGCTCTAAAGGAGCATAGCCAAATTTACCAACAATAGAACCAAAGGAACTCAGTCCAGTCTGATTCACAGACCAAATCTGGCTTATTTTTTCTTTAACCAAGCCAAAATCAATCAGTACTGGTTTCGATTGATTTGCTGGAAGCATCACATTGTCTAAAGAAATATCTCGATGTATTAAATTACGCTTGTGGATATAGTCTAAAACTGGTAACATATCCCACAACCACTGAATTACCTCAGCTTCAGAAAATGGCTCGCCTGTTTGAGAAAGGCGCTCTCGCAAAACTTGAGAATAAGTTTCACCCTCAATATATTCTTGTACAATAAACAACTTTTGTTTATCTGTAAACCAAGCAATAAACTTCGGAATTTGCGGATGGTCTATATTATATAAAATTCTTGCTTCTCGCTCAAATAATTCGCGCGATTTATGAAGAACTTCTTCTCCTGTGTTCGCAGGTACAAACTCCTTCAAAACACAACTTTCACCGAAACGTTGGGTATCATATACTAGATACGTTCGCCCAAAGCCACCCTGCCCAAGAAGTCTCTCAATGAGATAGCGATTGTTGATTAAATTTCCAGCGTTCATGTGTTGTTGCTTTTGCTGCCTTTGTTATTAACTAGCATACAAAATTTACCAAACGAGTAACATTAAATGTTTTTCCCTGGCGCCTCCTCTCTCAGTCAAAAAATGATAATTGTTCCAATTATATACGTAATATTACTTATTATACCATATATTAGTAATTTATATAACGCAATAATACTTAAAAATTCCTGTGTATAACTGACTTCGATTGTTAAGTTGATTGTTGATTATAGTAAACAGGAATATAATGAGCGATATCAGTCTGCTGATGGCGGGCATATTAACGACAGGACAACCATCATTACCAGCGTTACAAGAGGAACCAGTAACTCAGCAAAACGCTAACAAAGAAGCTGAACAACAAAACCAAGAAAACGATAAGCAAATTTCTTCCTCAGATACAATTGCTCCACCCGAATTCAGCTTTCTAGAAGAAAGTTCTGAGCAAACAGCTTCGGAGCTAACTATACAGCAAAAAAACATACTTAATAAGATTAGGGAGAAGGGTAAACCACTCCGTAGAGACGCGATTAATCGCGTCTCTACTCTCGATGCAGAACCAACTTCGAGTATGTCGCAAGTTACATCTGTATCGCAATTGAATGATGTGCAACCTTCGGATTGGGCTTTTACAGCTTTGCAATCTTTAGTGGAACGGTACGGTTGTATTGCAGGATATCCAGATGGGAATTTTAAAGGTAATCGCGCGCTAACTCGTTACGAATTTGCAGCAGGATTAAGTTCATGTATGGATAAAGTCAGCGAGTTAATTGCAGCAGGTAAAGAAAACCTTGCTGTGAAAGAAGATTTAGTGACACTGCAACGTTTACAAAGTGAGTTTCAAGCTGAACTTAAAGATGTTACCGCGCGCGTAGACAATTTAGAACAACATGCTGCCCAAGTAGAAGCAAATCAATTTTCTGCAACGACTAAACTCTATGGACAAGCTATTTTTAGTATCCAGGGAACGAACGAAACCGATATGTTTTTGTATCGTGGTGAACAACAACCCCGCAAAGCCAAAACAAACACGACTTTAGCAGCTAATAGTCAACTCACCCTCGCGACTTCGTTTACTGGACGTGATTTACTTTTAACTGGACTATCAGCTGGAAACTTGAAACCTTCTACAGAGTCCGTATTCACAAATATGGGCAGGTTGGCTTTTGAATCAGATACAGGTGAAAACTTATATCTCAACGAGTTGTCATATCGATTTCCTGTATCTGACAAGTTAGGAATTGTCGTTGGTACAGCAGGAGTTAATCCAGTCAATACTTTTCGCGGTATCAACCCGTTAGAAGGTGCAGGTGATGGCGCCATTTCTTTGTTTGCTCAACGTAATCCAATTTTGGCAATTGGTAGTGGTACTAGTGGTATTGGCTTTGACTGGCAAATTAGTGACCGGGTAAGTTTGCAGGGTGTATATAGTTCCCAAATACCCAGCTTTTCAGGTGATATAAATATTGGTGGTCTATTTGGTGGCAACTACACCGCAGGCGCCCAGCTAACACTTGCACCCAGCAATAATATAGATATAGGAATTCATTATCTTTTTAACCACTCACCCAACGGTAATCTTCGCACTGGTATTGGTGATACACAATTGACTTCACCTTTAGTACCAGAAACAGCCTTTAATACTCATGCTGTCGGCGCCACTGTCGCATGGCGTGTTAATCAAAATTTGCACTTAGGTGGATGGGGTGGTTGGACAACTTCTAAGCCAGTCGATCTTGAAGGGAACGTTGAAAGCACAAATTGGGCAGTATTTGCAGCGCTTCCTAACCTTCTATCTCCCGGCAACTTAGGCGGTATTTTATTTGGACAACCACCTAAAATCACATCAAGCACTCTGCCAGATGGTTATAACCTACCCAACTTTGCTGTACCCGACTTTGAAACAGGTGGTGGTAAAGGAGGGCGCGATGGCACTTCATTACATCTAGAAATGTTTTACCGTACACAACTCAGTGACAATATTTCTTTAACCCCAGGCTTATTTGTAATTTTTAACCCTAACCATAACGCTGATAATAACGCTTTGATTGTCGGCGCCTTACGCGCGACATTCCGGTTTTAATTTTTTAGGTATGAAAATGTAATTAAACTGACTAAGTGTGCGGTTTAGGAGATAATAAATGCGCCTTTCAAACTCACATATAAGCTTAAATTCCCAATTAATACCAACAAATCCAAACTTGTACAAGTTTGGATTATCTGTCTTAAGTAGTAGTGGATTAGCTCTATTACTTCTAGGATTAGGAGCTTCACATGCTGCAGCTCAACTAACAATTCAAAGTACTGGAACGATATCCGGAACTTTACAATTTCCATTTGGTCCAACAACCAACGGTCGCGTGACTCGTATCGATACAGATACAAATGGCACTTACTTCCGTAATATTGGTACTAAGAATAATCCAAATTTAGTTCCCGTATACTCTTCTAAATTCGTTCAAATTCAAACAAATCCAGATGGTTCAATCAAAAAATCTTTTGTAGACTTTCTCGGTTTGCAATTTATTTCACCTGATGGGTCAATTACTTCACCAGTACTTTCAGGAGGTAAACTTCAACCTTACAAATACCAAGGTAGACCAGACCCAAGATTTCTAGTTAATTTTCAAGCGGCTGTTCAAGACGAACTTGGTTTACAAAAAGCTTTTTATGAAGGTATTGTTACTGACCCCAAAACCGGACAGCAGTATCAAGGAGTCTTTGAAGTTAACGGACAAGGACTTCGCTACAGCGATAGAAATGGTGGTGATAGTCCTACGGTCTTCGATTTTAAAACAGACTACGACCCGAAATCTGGTGTCAGACCTACACCAGCTCTAAGTTCCTATAAAATGACCAACGTTCCATTGGTACGACTAACAATTGTAGTACCATCTGGAATGCAACCCATAAATCCGAACAATGGTACAACATCCGGTACAACACCCGGTACAACACCTGGTACAACAATCGGTACAACACCCAGTACAACACCTGGTACAACAGGTGGTGTGACTACTACTCCTATTAGTACACCAGTGAATATACCTGTTGATGGAGGGACTTCTCAGATTAGTACAATGGGCGGTACAGCTAGTGGTACAGGAACTGTTTCTACTGGTACTGTAAGTGGTACTGTAAATGGTACTGTAAATGGTACTAGCACTGCTGGAAATACTGCTAGTAGTACAATAAATACGAATTCAACGGTATCACCTTTGACTCAACCCAATATTGAATTTAGCAATGGGAGTAGTGTAGCATTAAATTCGGATAGTGCAGTTCGTATAGATGCTGTATGCTCGCGCGATAGTGTAAACTGCCGTGTTAAACCTAAACCAAATCAATTAAAAATTGGTCCTCGCAGTCGTGTACTAGTAGGTAGTTAACTGACTGGGTTTTTTGGGAACGCGCGAAAAATGGGAACCATTGGTTCCCATTTGCGATTCAGGAATTAGAGTAAAGCCATGTGTAGTTGATTAAGATAGTGAGAATAAAAGCTGTAAACCCGCAAAAGTCATCAAATATTCATACTTTTGTCACATTGTCAACAGTAATGTTGCAGTTATACTAGGCTTGAGGCTTAAATATAACGCCCTCATACTTCCTTACGGTGCCATTAGTCAATTGCATTACTAATATATTTTAGGAATCATTTATGAAAGCAGAACTAATCGAATTAACTGCTAGAGTCACGCAGGTTTTACAAATCAATAGTCAGTGGATGATTTGGAATCTTTTTCTGGCTTTTATACCCTTAGTTCTCAGTATTTGGCTGTTTCGTGACAGACGTAACAATATTGGAACTTGGTCGCTTGGACTTCTTGTATTGTTTGCCTGTATACCTCCAAACAAGGATTATATTAAGACATTTCTAATTTTTCTGAAGCAATACATCACAAACATTTCCACGCTGAAATTAGCTTTATTTGCAACCTTTGGGTTAGTACCACTTGCTGCCTGGTTATTCAAGAGTAAGTACGGACGTTCGGCACTATGGTGGCTTGGTTTTGTAGTATTCTATGCATTTTTGCCAAACGCGCCTTATTTATTAACTGATGTAATCCATCTTATAGACGATATTCGGACAATTCAATCAGTATGGATGATTACTTTAGTCATAATTCCCCTTTACATATTCGTCATTTTTGCAGGATTTCAAGCTTACGTAGTTTCTCTAATTAACTTAGGTTCTCACTTACACCGAGTTGGTAAAAGCCAGTGGATTTTAGGTGTTGAAATTGCAACCCACGCCGTATCCGCTGTAGGTATATACTGGGGAAGATTTCTACGCTTCAACAGTTGGGATTTTATCACCCAACCCGATTACTTACTAACGCGCGGTGTTGAGGAACTGCTTGGCAAACAGCCTTTAGTAATCATCGCTGTCACTTTCGCAATTTTGACTGGCTTATACTGGTTAATGAAACGGGTAACTTTGGGCTTTGTCAGGCAATCAAGCCGTAGAATGAATATTCGGCAACGGATACAACGGATGTAACGGATGATTTACTGGTTACAAACAAATTTAGACACCTAACCTACAACTCTTGTAGTACAAAAAAATTAATCCGTGTAATCCGTGTAATCCGGATCAATCCGTGATCTTTCTGGCAGCCTCTAAAATTATTCGTTGCTCCGCACGTACAATTGCATGATAAGTTCTTGATATTGCTTCGGGTTCGACGGATATTGATGTAATTCCCCATTGTACTAACTGGTCGATTATTTCTGGGTACAATGTCGGCGCCTGACCGCATATGGAACATGGTATTTTATGTGAACGGGCAGTTTCAATTAGCTGACGAATCGCGCGCATCACAGCAGGGTTACGTTCATCTAAAGTATGCCTTAACTGTTGAAGCTCTCTATCAACTCCCAGTAGTAACTGTGTTAGGTCATTTGTACCAATTGCTATTCCTTGTACTCCCGCTTTAATGTACTCTGGCAGCATAAATAATACACTGGGAACTTCTGCCATTATCCAAAGCTGAAATTGAGGAATACGGGTGAGTCCAGCTATTTCAACTTTTTGACGACAAAAGATAAATTCCTCGACGCTACGAACAAACGGTAGAATCAAACGAATATTATCAAATCCAGTTTGTTGAACTTGCGCTAAAGCTGCTAGCTCAAACTCAAATAAAGAGGAATTTTGTACATAACTCAATGTTCCTCGCTTTCCCAAAGACCGTGACACCGAACTTCTTTGTTGACTTTTTTCACTAAGCTGCGTCTGACCAAAGCCTAAATCAAGTGACCGATAAAAAATTGGTTTTGGTGCAAATGCTTGGGCAAACTGCAATATTTGCTCGCACCATTGCGTATAAAGCTCGGCACGTTGTTCCTGGTTTTGCCTATCAAATGAAAGTGTATCCAAAGAAACACCCATAAGTTCGGAACGTAACAATCCGACTCCATCAATGGGTAAGCTTTGCACTTGCTTGATTGAGTTTGTTTGGCTTAAATTAACCATTAGTTCGGTTGCAGTTGCAAATAGCGTTTCCATTTTTGCTGAAGTTCCAAAGGTTTTTGCTTCATGTCTCAGATTATCCTGTGTATGTAAAGTCTTATTAATAGTTCTACTGGAATTTATATTTTTGATTTCGCCATTGTTTCCATTGATACTTAAATTATCGCCATTTTTGATTAATTCTGTAGCTTTATTCGCATTGACTACAGAAGCGATTCCTAGTTCACGAGCTAAAATTGCCGCGTGGGATGTTAAACCACCATGTTCAGTAATAATACCTGTACATTTTCGTATTAATGGCAACCAATTAAGAGTTATTTCTGAAGCAACTAATATGGTGCCTAATGGTAATTCTTGGGGTAAGCTCTGAGAGTTCGTAATGACGTGCGCTATTCCTGTTACTTGACCTGAAGAGGCGCCAAGTCCTTTAATAAATAGCACTGAGTTAGAAATACGAGGAAGTGTAACTTGTGTAAGATATAGCGTTTCGGTGTTTTTCGGTATAGTCCACTTGTAACTAAAATTCGTGCCTAATTGATTTGTTAGTTGCCGAGTAAGTTCGATGAGTCGTTGCAATTCGTCTTGACAAAGTGCAAATTGTTGCTGTTGCGCTTGGTCTAGTAAACCAGCAATTAAACAACTTGATTCGGGTGCAATTATGGTATTTGCTTGAATTAGTGATACCTGCTGACTATCCTTAACCTGATACGCCAACATCTTATCCCCTAAGAGCTGCTCAGTAATTGTACCGTCATGCTTAATCTTATAATAGTCAGGAGTAACTTCTCCTAAAGCTATTGCTATTTCTAATCCCCAATTTGCTTGTACTTCTAACGATTGGGAATTTACAACGAATAACCCACTTTTTACTGCGTCCCATAGTGGCTGTACTAATATTCCAAAATTAATTTGCCGCAGGTCAACTCCAACTCGCTGCCAATACAATAAGCTACGCGCGCGAAATAATTGGCTCCATGAACGTTTGAGTGCATTAGCAATATCTTTAACATCACACCAGCAAATTTGCGATTCTAAAAGTCCTGATAAATCTTCTGTGAGCGTAGTGGAGGGTAAGCTAATAGTCGGGCGAAAAATTAAACAAGTCGCTTGCCACTGACTTGCAGCGTCAAATACTTTTTTTACCCATGCTTCGGGAACAGCTGCAATTATGATTTCTTGACGCAAACTAGTTGCGACGTGCTGTAACTGGCGCCAATTAGAAATATCGAGATGTAACTCTGAATACGGCAAGTCAGAAATCAAAGTTTCTGTATTAAGATTTGAGAGAAAATCGCGTGTTACGTCCGCAGAAACAACGAAACCAGGTGCCACTGGGTAACTAAGTTGCTGTAAGCGACTCAAGTTAAACGCTTGATCACCAACCTGGGGACGGTCTTGCTGTTCTATTTGATTTAGCCAATAAAGTCTTTCCACTCAGGTAATTAGTTTGTTGTTGGTTAGCATCTTTAGCTGCTTGAATTTAAGTCAAATAATGAAAGTGCTTTTGTAAATATTTCTTCGTCAGTACGAGTTTGGAGAATTGATTTGACTAGTTCTATAAAAAGATTGTCCATTTTTTCATCTGCTTCGATTGTTTTAGTCGCAGCATAAAAGCTGACATCATCAACCTTCAACTCGTTAGTTACACCAGTTTGTAACTCTCGACGTTTATTGTCCCAAGAAAGTGACTTGGCGCGTAGTGTAAACTGAAACCAAACTATTTCGGAGTCTTGAAGCTCAAAGAAAACATCAAAATAAGGCTCCTCTCCCTGATACCAAACCCGCTCTCTACCATCTTGACTTTGTTTTTTGAGAAGCTTTTGTTCAATTTTATGTAATGATGCTCCTAGAGAATCTATTTCATTTCGACTTAATACTTGATTACTGTTTTGCATTTTCTATTTTCCTAGTGAGTAGTATTTTGAAAAATAACGAATGGTAATATACTAAAACTTAGCTATAACTTACTTTCAGGTTATTTATTCTATTTTTCAGATCAATTATTAATACTTAGTTCAATTTCATCAAAACTCAAATAGAGTATTGGGTGGAAATTTCACCGGCATTAACTGAGAGAATTTGCGAGGACTTCAACCACTGCGAATCAAAAGACCCTAAGTGAGTACTAGTTATTAAGGTCTGGAAACGGTCTTGAATTGTATCAAGCAACTGATTTTGCCTATAGGGGTCAAGTTCTGCTAAAACATCATCGAGTAGTAATAGAGGTGGTTCTCCAACAACTTCTTCGATTAATTGTAACTCTGCCAACTTTAGCGCTAACACTAGCGTCCGCTGTTGACCTTGTGAACCGTACTGACGAGCAGGTGTTTGATTTATCGTCAATTCTACTTCGTCACGATGAGGTCCTACAAGGGTAGTTGCTTGATGTAGTTCTGCTATCGCGCGCTGCTGAATTTTATCCAAAAAAGCTTCTTGAACTTGTTCAGATTGATTATCAAGCGTCATTACATTCGGAGCGTATTTAATTTCTAAGACTTCTGTACTACCGCTAATACTAGCGTGCCATTTCGCAGCAATAGGAGCAAGACGATGTATTGCTCGCTCGCGTCTTCTAATTACTCTAGTTCCTGTTGTGACAAGTTGTGCATCCCAAACACTCAATTGCTCTGAGTATTGAGTGCTGAGTGCTGAGTGTTGAGTGCTGAGTGCTGAGTGCTGAGTGGTTGAGTCTTTGCGAGTATTTGCGACTATGTTTTTTAGAAAAGCGTTACGTTGGCGTAATACTTGGTTATATTGCTGCAAGATGTGGGCGTAAACTGGTTCAAGCTGTACTAATAGTGTATCAAGCCAATGGCGCCGACCTTCCGGACTACCACGAACCAGGTCTAAGTCCAAGCTCGAAAATTCTACAGCATTGAGAACGCCAAGAAAATCGGTTTGGCGCCGCATATTTTCTCCGTTGAGGTTAACGGTGCGGCGCCCGTTACGACGTAAAGTTAATGTCAGGTCGCTAACACCAGCTTGCCGCTTTAAACTAGCCTGAATTTGAGCAATTTCTTTTCCATCGCACACTAATTCTTTATCGCGTGCCATCCGGTGACTTCGTAAAGTTGCTAGTAACTCCACTGCCTCCAACAAATTTGATTTTCCCTGAGCATTATTACCTAATAAAATAGTTTTAGGAGCAGTAAATTCAATAAACTGCTCCCTGTAATTACGAAATGCCCGAAGTTGGAGAGATTGGAGAAACATAAATCAAACTTAAACGTTTTTCTTACCAACGAGACGGAAGAAAATTTTCTCCGCTTCGATCCAAACGAACATAAGCGCACTAAATCCTATACATATTAGCAATTCTAGTTGGTCTAGAACGTGAGTACCAAAGAACGCGCGTAGTGGTGCAACGTAAACTAGCATTAGCTGTAAGATTGAGGTTACAACTACGGCTGCTAACACGTAAGGATTTGAAAGTGGATTTACTTCAATAGTTAGGCGATTGTTAGAACGAATGGCAATTGCGTGACCCATTTGAGCAAGACACAATGTTGTAAATACCATTGTTTTCCATGAATTTCGGTCGCCTTGGTATCCAGGTGCATGAGTATGGCGATACGCCCATACCATCATTGTAATAGTAATAATCGCAAATACTATTCCAATCCGAATCATGTAAGCCCCTAAACCACGTGCGAATATACTCTCGCGCGGGCTGAACGGTGGACGCTTCATAACATCTGGTTCCGGGGGTTCAACTGCTAGTGCTAAAGCGGGTAAACCGTCTGTAACTAAGTTCATCCATAAAATTTGTAGCGGTGATAAAGGTACACCCCCTAAACCAAGCAACGGCGCTGCTGCTACGGTTATAACTTCGCCGATGTTACTACCTAATATGTACTTGATAAATCTACGAATATTTGTGTAAACTACGCGACCTTCTTTTGTGGCAGCGACAATAGTCGCAAAGTTGTCATCAAGCAAAACCATGTCACTGGCTTCTTTACTGACGTCGGTTCCAGTTATACCCATTGCAATACCGATATCTGCTTGCTTGAGAGCAGGAGCGTCGTTAACGCCATCTCCGGTCATTGCTACGAAACGACCACGCCGTTGCAGCGCTTGCACGATTCGCAATTTGTGTTCTGGCGCCACCCGTGCGTAAATACTTACTAAGTCAACTTGTTGCTCAAGCTCCTGGTCGCTCATTTTTTGCAGTTCTTGACCGATAAGAACTCGGTCGTTACTACCGTCAGCAATACCTAAATCTTTCGCTATTGCGCGTGCTGTTAATTGATGGTCACCCGTAATCATAACGGGACGGATACCAGCTTCACGAGATTCTTGGACGGCGGCACGAACTTCTGGACGAGGTGCGTCGAGCATCCCCACCAAACCTAGCCATATTAAGTCTTTTTCTGAGGTTTCGTCAGAACCTTCGGGTGGTTTTTCTACTAATGGTTTATACGCAAACCCTAATACACGTAAACCATTACTCGCCATATTATCGTTTTGAGCAAGAATTACTTTACGTATATCTTCGGTGAGAGCAAGTGTTTTTGTACCATTGTCTATTTGCGTACAGCGCACGAGTATCAGTTCTGGGGAACCTTTGGTGAACATCAAATACTGTTCTTGACGTACCCGGTCGCGAAGTATTGGGTCAAGATTACTTGATAGTGACCCTGTATCAATTGGTTCTACTTTAGTAATAACACTCATCCGCTTTCGTTCGGACGAGAAAGGAAACTCACCGACACGAGGCAATTTGCTGTCCCATTGGTCTTTTTCAATACCACCTTTTGCAGCTAATGTCAGCAAGGCGCCTTCAGTTGGGTCGCCTAAAATTTTCCAGTCACCTTTGTCGTTTTGTAAGTCTGAGTCGTTACAAGCAGCACAAGCAACTAACAAAGCGGAAATTTCTGGATTTTGTTCGCTCGTCACAGTTTTACCACTAAGACTAAACTCACCTGTAGGAGCATACCCATTTCCTGTCACCCCAAATAACTGGTTGTTGGTAAAGATTTGCTGCACCACCATTTTATTTTGGGTTAAGGTGCCAGTTTTGTCCGAGCAAATCGTTGTCACAGAACCCAAAGTTTCTACTGCTGGTAACTTGCGAATTAAAGCTTTTTGCTTAACCATGCGCTGAGTTCCCAACGCTAAGGTGACGGTAATAACAGCAGGCAAACCTTCTGGTACCACAGCCACAGCCATCGATAGTGATACCTCTACAAGTTCTCTAAACGTGTCTAAAAGTTTATTTCCAGTCACACCAGCGCTTATAGCTTGAAACATTCCCGCTGCAATGACTATAGCTACTAGTACCAAAGAACCAGTTACGAGTACGTTACCCAATTGAGTCATCCGTTGTTGCAGTGGAGTTGGTTCGCTTTGAACGGACTGCAACATTTCGGCAATTTTACCCAACTCGGTTTTCATCCCCGTATTGGTAACGAGAATTTTGCCGCGTCCTTGTACTACTTCAGTTCCTTGGAAAACTAGATTGATTCTATCCCCTAAAGCTGTTTCTTCTGGCAAGGCTAAATCTGACCGCTTATTAACAGCTTCAGCTTCTCCCGTTAGCGCCGACTCGCGAATTTGCAGGTTAGACTGTTCGATTATTCGTCCGTCTGCTGCTACCTGTACCCCCGCTTCGACTAACATTAGGTCACCAGGTACTAAATCCTTTCCTGCAATCTCTATTTGTTTGCCATTACGAATAACTCGAACATTGGGGGAGGATAGTTTTTTCAAAGCTGCTAACGCTTGTTCAGCACGGCTTTCTTGCACGTAGCCTAAAATACCGTTCAAAATTACGATTGCTAGAATGGCTATTGTATCCTTGAAGGGTAATTCACCAGGTTTTAGCTCTCCCGCCCGCCAAGACAAAAAATCTAAAATCCCAGAAATGAAAGCCACTGCAATTAACATCAGCAGCATGATGTTTTTGAACTGGTCTACCAAGATTTCCCAGGAACTGCGGCCACCAGACTCTTCTAGTTCATTCGGTCCATATTTTTGTAACCGTTGTTGAACTTCCTCCGGGTTTAAGCCCTTGTCTGCGCTAGTAGACAGTTGTTGTAGTGCTTTATTTGGTTCTAAACTATGCCAAACGGCATTATCAGGCAGAGAATGAGCAGACATTTTATAAGTTACTAGGGATTTAGTTACAAAATTCAATAATAATTTAGATATGGTTGGGAAACCATTGACTAAGCTTACATTGGAGTTGTCATAGATAAACATCTATATAAGTAATACTATATAGATGTAATTAACATCTCCCAAGCTATTTTTAAGCTATTTTTTCTCATCCCTAGGTAATATTGACAAAACAAAAGTAATTTGTAGTACATAAGTTATAACCATTAGAGCAACTACAGTCTGAAATTGTGTCATAGATTGAGATACTACGAGAGCATTTTCAGACAAATCAAAGCATTGGATGAATCAATTTAGTATGAGTTACGCAGTTGAAAGTTTGGCAAAAAGTAAGATGCTAGGGCAACGAACAATTAGACCGCTGTGTACAGCCTCGATTTATGGAATCGCCTTTATCAAGGATACACTTATTGCGATTGACCAAAGAAAGGGATTTTTACTGGAAATTGACCCGCTCACAGATAACACTAAGGTACTCAACCCTCACCAGGTGCGTGAGTTTACTGGTGTAACCGGCATAGCTATATGGGAAGATTCGCTATGGGTAGCGCGCGATAATAGTATTTATTTATGCAAACTCAACTCGTTGGGTTTAGAGCATTTTGTAACGTTACCTTACCCTGCTGATGGTGTAGCTGTATGGGAGTCAACGGTTTATGTAAGCTGTCAAAAGCTTGGTGGAATCCTTATTTTTGACCGTAATACACGTAAACAAATTACACATTTCTATGCGCCAGGTGTAGGGGTAGAAAATTTAGCCGTATGCGAAGAAACGCTATGGGTTTGCGACCGTACTGAACAAACAGTGTATGCTCTCGACCGTGCGACGGGGGAAATTCAATTTAATGTCCTCACCCCGTTTGATTCTCCCACAGGCATCGCTATTCATAATTCAGACAACGGCAAAGTAAACATCTATGTTGCCTATGCATCAGATGAACCTTACGTGCGCGATAATCCAAACGCCGACCCAAACTATGAGGTGGCGTACCGAGACCGGACTTTTATCCATCCCCTACAATATCACTACGACCCTCAAAAGCGTCTTGCTTTATCGAACGGGTATCGTATCGAAATGTCTTATGCTGAGGAAATAGCTCCCCTTGAAGAAATTTATTTGCCTGATTTAGAATGGCACATCGCTTTACCTAGTGACACCGACCGTCAAAAAGTCGTTAGTGTTGAACCTATTGGACTACCTTTTCGCGAAGAAATTATTGAAGGACAGCGAGTTGCAGTCTTTAAATTTGATGCTCTCACCCCAGGTGAACGTCATGTTTTGGGTTGGAAAGCTATTGTGGAGGTGCGTGGAATTAAATACCGCATTACCCCGCGCGATGTCGAAAATATTCCCGAACTACCCGAAGAATTCAAAACGCGCTATCTCGTAGATAATGATGACTTATCGATGGATAAGGGTATAGTTATCCGCGCGGCACAAGATGCTGTTGGTACTGAGACAAATATTTTACGGAAAATGTATAACATCCGTAATTATGTGTACGACCAACTTTCATACGGTATTAAACCTTATATTGACCCACCTGATGTTGTCTTAGAACGCGGTGTTGGTTCGTGTGGTGAGTATGTTGGGGTTTTGTTGGCACTATGTCGTTTAAACGGAATAGCTTGCCGTACAGTTGGACGCTATAAATGTCCTCCGTTTGCAGAACACCAAAACGTTCCCTTACAACCAGACTTTAATCATGTTTGGTTAGAATTTTACATTCCTGGTTTTGGTTGGTTGCCAATGGAGTCCAACCCTGATGATTTAGGTTATTACAGCGCTCACCCAACACGCTTTTTCATGGGTTTGTGCTGGTATCATATCGAAATCGGCAAAGGTATCCCATTTGAAAGTTTAGTTAGTAAGGGCGCGCGGCTTACAAAAGAAGACATCTCAATTGGTGAGCTAGCGATTAATCATATTCGCTTTACAATTCTTGATGAACTGGTGCCTATAGAGTAATGAGTGATGAGTGCTGAGTGCTGAGTGCTGAGTGCTGAGTAGAGATGTAAGAAAATTGCATCTCTACAATTATTTTTACAAATAATTCATGGTTTGATAGCAAAGCTTTATTCCAGCTTGATGAATTTGAGTATATCCATAGATTAACTTATAAGTTATTAAACGCTAAATTTTATATAACTTATACGGCAACAGAAAGATGATTAAGTAAAAACTCTTTAATCATAATCAAGTAATAATATCAATAGTTAGTAAATACTCTGAGTAAAGGAAATTCAGTAAATATATTTAAATTATATGAATATTGTTTCTTATAATAGCGGTAATTGACATTGGCTAAAAGCCAAAAAGTAGATATAAAAATATAAATACGAAATCTTACTTCATACCTACTATTAAACACTCGGTAGAGACGCGATTAATCGCGTCTCTACGCACTCAGCACTATATATAAGCGGTGAAAGCAAGTGAACAATTTGATAAACCCTTACTATACAAACCTTCTTCCCGAAGAGCATAAGATATATCAACATTTGCTTTATTTCGTACAAGTTGAAGCTCCGAGTCAAATGCTTGTACGGTTTCGAGCTATTTTTATCAATGGTTTTGATTATCCAGAATCAGAAATTTTACTGGCTTTAGATGAAATTACCGCATCTGAACGCGCTGAACAAGAATTTAAGTTTTTTCTTAACCGCTGCTGCCATATTTTGATTAACCGTTGGCACATGCAACCACAAATACATAGTTTTATTCCCGAATTAATAGCTTTATTTCAATCTCCACCTTCCCGACACAGAATTATTAGTATTCGCGAAAAAGCTGTTCGGCGCCTACATCAGTTGGTAAGAAATTTTACGCAAAGTGACCAATATGTAACTTTGCGTCGCTTAACACAGGTAATGTCGCAACCAACATCACAGCGAAACATTCATCAACCGTTATCAACATTAATGCGACGCTATCCATATTTATACGAGCATTGTTTGTTAACAGAAGATTCTACGGTTGAACATCAGTGGACTGTTAATAAAATTAAAACGGAAGTACAAAAAAGTTTTGAGCTTGATTTATCACGCTATGTTACTTGGAAAGTTCGTGCAACTACTGAAAAGCAGATTGATAACGCAAGCAGTCCCTGTAGACTAGCCAGTAGACTCATTTTACCAGTTAATAATCCAACTTTGTTAAGCGAAGCAAATTTAAATGCTGCTCTCAAACAATTTATTGGCAAAGTCGAAGGTGATTACACTTATCATGAATTGGCACGCAGCTTTTTAAGCTATACTCAAACATCTCGTTTCGGCGCCTTCAAAGATGACTTATATGAATACTTAATTTCTGGAATTGACGAAGAATATGGTAAATTACAATTCAATCAGCGTTTATACAAGCAATTGCAAAATACTCTGGTTGATGCATCCGACCAAAAACTCAATGAATTCTTATTAGTACGTACTTGTAGTCAGTTACTAAATTTTTTAGTCGTTGAGAGTGCAAGAATACCACATCATTTTACCTTTATCGATTTAATCGCTAACCAAGGTACACTAATTACTACCGGATTGCTATTAAAGATTGTTTTGATTTGCCGTAAAGTTAAGCCTTATCTCACGAAGAGACTTGCAATTTTGTTTAATCATTATGAGTCGTCAACGATGAGCAGTATTATTTGGTTAGTTGAAACGCTCGAACAGTTAAATATTGCCTATAGTATTCACTTTGGACAAGTAGACTTGTCTTATTTCAAATAGAAACCGGGTTTCTTATTTTTCACTTTTAAAGGTAGAAAATTGGCAAATAGAATTAAATGGGCAAAAACGACAATGATAACCTGGATTTGGCGGAAATATAATATTAAAAAATTGTGATTTTTGTTGATATCTGTATATGTCTTGCTGGTGCTTTTTTGCAATATTTGCCATTTCTTGCTCAATTTCATCCAATTCCGAGTCAGAAATTACAATCAACTCTGATTTTTTACCAATTTCTAAATTATAAAACGATGCGATTGCTCGATACTCTGGATATAAATATCTTGCTGCAACTAAATATACTAAAGCTTGCCGACGGTCAAATGGAGATTTTCCCGTTTTAAAATCAAGAATATGTAAAGTGCGTAAACGTGATGTTGCTTGAGGTTGAACATTTATGTCTCCCTCAATGAAAACACAGTCCATTGTCGCATACAATCGAAAACGGTAATCTTCTTTTTCAACGGCTATTGGTTTTGGAAAACCTTCATCTCCGCGCGTTAACTGAATTATTTGCTTATTCCGTAGTAAAGGTACACTATGATAGTTCTTTAAGATTTGCAGCACTCGTTGTTTAACTTCTATTGGTGTATGGTCTAATTTCAGTAGCTGTGCCACTTTTTCTACACCGTCATCTCGGTTTAGAAGATGCGGGTTGTTATGAAACTCATACACTCCTTTCTGGGCTAACAAACCTATACGCTGTGATGCGGTTGCGTTCTTTAGTAATACTTTTACTTGTGGTTCATGTTGACGTGCTTTAATAAACCCTCGTCGCATTTGACAGTGCAAACGTTGTTGTCCTGCTGCTGGAACAACTAATGACCAAAGATGGTAACTTATAAATGGTCGATCACTGGTTGACATTGTTCGAGTCTGGTAGAACAAAATAAAAGTTAAATACGAAATCAGGTTAAGAATCAAACAGTACGTATAAGTACAATTAGACACCAACTTGATAAAAGTAAAGTTACGGCGCCTCAGTTATGACGGATGATTGTTTTTGTATGGTGTTATTTGGTTCTAGTTACTTTTAGTTAAGATTGGTGTTTTCAACAGCTACCTAGATAAAGCCTATACTTAAGCCAAATTAATTTTGGTTATTTGCTATACTCAAGCCTAATTAAGCCCAACCTACGTGTTTGTGTCACAGCAGCACTCTGCTTACTATTGTGGCAAATGTTAAAGCTGTCTTGTATACCAATTTTGTAGTATTTAATTGGTTCTATATCAACTGAAGTATGTCGTAAAGCTGGTTATGTGTAGACCTATAGCTTCCACCGTCGTAATGTCAACCGTTAACAAAACGCTAAGAAACTAAACAAAATGAAAACTATTGCTAACCTAGTAATATCTCTACTGATAGGGTTTTGGGTAATCGCAATTGCAATTATCTCTGTCCAAAATGCCGAACCTGTTTCTTTAAGATTTCTGTCTTATCAAACAATTCAAATACCTTTTGGCTTGGTTTTAGCTTTTAGTGCTGGTGTAGGGGTTATTGGGATGGCACTATTGCAACCGCTTTGGGGTCTTACTGGTTCTGGTCGTGGTGGTTCGGGTTCTGATGATGACCCAGAGTTTTTTACTGACGAGGATTATTTGTAGCATAGGCGTCCTCGCCTAGGCATTGTATGTACTTATTTTTACCATAAGTACACGTAGCTAACAAAGAAGAGAATATTCGTGTGTTAGTGAGTAGAAAGATTGGCAACGGATTATAAACGGATGTAACGGATAGTTAATATCAAGTGAGTAGATTTTGCTTGTAACTAATAAATTATCCGCGTTTATATCCGTTGCAAACCTAAACTTAATTGTTTGTATTGCACAGGCGAGACGCCTATGCTACGACGTGATGCATCAAATTATCGCTGTAAGCTGCGGGGATCGAGAGCATCGCGCAAACCGTCTCCAAGTAAGTTAAACGCGAGTACTGTCAAAATAACTAACGCTGCGGGTGGTGCAATTAACCAAGGTTGTAACACCAAGATTGAAGCATTTGTAGCTAGCGATAGCATGTTACCCCAAGATGCGTCTGGTTGCTGAATACCCAAACCAATCAAGCTTAATACCGATTCTGCTTCGATAAAACCTGGAATTGATAGTGTGGCAGCAATTATTATATAAGTTGCTGTTTGAGGTAAAATATGCCGCAAAATAATGTATAAAGGTTTACCCCCCATTGCCCGCGCGGCTTGTACAAATTCGCGTTCTTTAATTGATAATACCTGTCCACGAATTACGCGCGCTAAACCAGCCCAGCGTATGAATGAGGTAATTACAATGATAAGCAGGAAGCGTTCTGTGCTGCTTAGTCCGGGTGGCAGTACTGCGGCAAGAGCAATTAACAAGTAAATACTAGGAATTGTCATTAGTACTTCGACTACTCGCATAATTACGCTATCTGTCCAACCAGCGAAGTAACCAGAAATACCACCAACTATCATACCTAGCGGGAAGGAAATCGCAACCCCAACAATACCGATAAATAAGCTGATGCGACCACCGTGTAAAAGACGGCTAAACTGATCACGACCTTGGTCATCTGTTCCCAAGATGTTAATCTTTGCACCGTCTGCACCAAATAAGTGCAAGTTGACCGATATACCTGGCAAAATATCGACTTCTTCCCATTTTGGCGGTAATGGAAGAGCTACCTGAAATAGTCTATATTCAGGGCCATTTGTGAATAGTCGAATCGGCGAAGGTTTTGTATCGTCTACAATGATTTCGCGCTTGCCTGTATTTATATCGGTTTTTCCCTGCGTCGTTGGGTAAACGTGGGGTCCAATGAATTTCCCATCGCGCGTATTATAGTGAATCGTAGTCGGTGGAAGCAGTGAACCGTTCGCTTGTGGTTCATTCGGTCTGTAAGGAGCAAAAAAATCCGCTCCGATTACTAACACGTAGAAAATTATCAATAGTATTGCCCCAAACCTTGCCAAAGGGTTTTTCTTTAAACGTTGCCACCAATTCATAGTTGATTAACTGTAAGTTGTAAATTGTCAAGACCTATTAGTTATAACTTAATAGTTAATCGTCAATGTTGAGAGGCAAAATGTCAATCTTTACAAAGTGCTGAGTTTTTTACTCCTAAGTCCTAAATCATAAGGTGGAATGGTGCTATTTCACGCATTTTGAGGCGCCAATAAATTGGGTAGGGTGCTTTCAAGCTATTACTATCAAGCAATGTAACGCCAAATACAGTGCTTTCACGCACCATAAACATCGTTAAGTAAGTGCCATTCAATCATAAGGTGCGTGACGCTACTAGTTCTTTTGTTTGATTCCGCGATTGTTATTGCGTCACACACCCTACTTTTAACTAACTAAGTATAACTTTTCTTCGATTTGGCGCTCGTGTTCGATGACAAAGACGTTGGAATACAGATTTGCGATAATTTGTTTGCCTTGCTGCGTTAGAGACAAGTAACGTAAACCGTCTTGAATATAAGGATATACACCGTTCCAGTAAAACTTGGCGTAGTTTTTCCTTAAGTCCGCAGGTGTTTTGTATCCTAATACCTTATTCATTCCTGTTTCTTCAAACTCGTAAAACAAGGAAGTAATTTTATTCAGGTAACGAGGGTCGCTCAATTGTCCGATTAAATCAGCTGCACGTACTAACCCTGCAAAGCACTGGGTTCCTTGACTGTCTTCTTTTGCGGGTACGGGGAAGCGAGTTAACTCAATGTTGCTTTTGATTACTTCTGAATCAATAAGCTTATGACCACCGAACCGTTCATCGATAAATAGCTTCGCGCGGTCTACGTGATATGGAGTCAGACTAGCATCGGAGGCGCCTGGTGGCAAAGGAATCATTTTTCCTTCTTTGCCTGTTGAGTACAACCCCTCAGTTTCTTTGTCTTGACGGCATACTCCCTTGACATAACCAATATCATGACATAATAACGAAATGATACAGTGCAGCCAATCTTCGCTAGAAACACCTCCTTCACGAATATGCTTACCGCGAAGAATTTCTTGCCCGACTAAAGTTACCAAGATTGAATGTTCAACGTTGTGATAGAGTGCATCGCTGTTGGCGATATTCTCTAAAGCCATATTGCCAGCCCACGCGATAATATCCTGATAATCTGTTTTTAGGCAGCCGTAAGTGCGTCTATATCCGTCGCGAATTTGCTTCACGAATGCGTCGATTAAAATTTCCGTGGTATTAAACATACTTGTACGAATTGTAGATAACTATGTATTAATCAATTTTTACAAATCTCTTCATTAAGGCATGGCTTAGTGATAGGGTTATACAAATTCTTCCCAAATTTTGCCCGTAGCTACCATAAGCATCGATAATAATGAAAGACTAACTGCACGAAGCAGAAAATTCTTCCCGCCCTGATCACAGGATATGCTATGCCTTTAGGTAGATGCAAAGTTTTATGATTTGTGAGCCATACTGGGTGTTGGTAGCTTGAGTCTTATAAGTTTTTCATATCCGTTTGTGTGATTGCGGTGATTCAAATAAGCAACGGACGTGATATCCAAGCATTGATTTTAGCGATGGTGTGGAGTGACGGACTATACAGGTAGAAGCCAAATTTGTATACCATTGTTAAGATATAGTAATAGTTTGGAAACTTTCTTAAGCAAAACTGCGTGAATCAAGGCTTGGCAAATTACTGGAGGTAATAATTGTGGGGGAAGAAAGTTTTTCCGAACTGGAAGAAAAACCAGTGTTGGTTGACGAGCAAAGTTGGGAAGAGGAGCCAAAACCGAAACGAGGCTGGTTAACTCCGCTGATGCTTGGTTTAGGAATGGGGATTATTATTGCCCTAGGTGGAATACGATTATTTAGTCATAGTTCAGGTGTGCCTAGTCAGGTCAAGCAAGTAGCAGCATCAAAAAGTGCGGCGCCAAGCATGACTGTTACTGTTGCACAAGCAGAAACAACCCGCATATCTCGCACGCTACCAGTGACAGGAAGTATTGCCGCGCGGAACTTAACTCCAGTATTGCCACAAAGTAACGGTTTACAAGTAAAACAGCTATTAGTAGATATTGGCGACTATGTAAAAGCTGGACAAGTGATGGCAGTACTTGACAATTCAGTATTGCAAGACCAGATTCGTCAGGCAAGAGCAGATGTTGAATCAAAGCAAGCTGATGTTTCCTCGAAACAGGCTGATGTAATATCTAAGCAAGCCGCAGTCGAAGCAGCAACTGCAGCAGTACAATCAGCGCAAGCAGTAGTTCAACAGCGTCAAGCAGACATGAAGACGGCACAAGCAAGACTTGTTGATGCACAACGTAATTATGAGCGCAACCGAGACCTATCACAAGCAGGCGCCATCAGTCGTCAAACGTTGGATACTGCCGAAACAAACTTAACGACCGCGCGTGAAGCAGTGCGTCAAGCGCAAGCAAATATTCGTAGTGCCCAGGCAAACGTTAATACTGCACAGGCAAACGTAGGTAGCGCAACTGCAGCTGTTCGCATTGCTGAAGCGGGTACTTCAAGCGCGCAAGCAAGTGTAAAAAGTAATAATGCAAGATTAGAGCAAATCAAAACGCAATTAGGGCAAACAGTAGTACGTGCGCCTGTTTCGGGATATGTAGCAGAAAAGTTAGTACGTATAGGTGATGTAACAGGAGTTGCGCCTCAAAGTCAAGTAGGTACAGTAGTTGGTGGTTCGCAAAAGTTATTTTCTATAGTTCAAGACGGCAAATTAGAATTACAAGCGCAAGTTCCAGAGGTTGAATTACCTCAAGTTAGAATTGGCGCAGGAGTGGAGGTGACTTCTAATAGTAATAACCAAGTTCGCTTGACTGGAACAGTTCGAGAAATTGAGCCTGTAGTGAACCAGCAGCGACGTGAAGCAACCGTAAGAATAGACTTATCACAGACAAACTTACTCAAACCTGGAATGTTCGCGAGTGGCGCCATTACAACATCAACTACCGTTGGAGTTTCAGTACCGCAGAAAGCAGTTCAACCACAAGCTGACGGTAGCGCAATAGTATTCATGCTAATGGGTGAAGACAAAGTGAAAGCCCAAAAAGTACAAGTGGGAGAAATACTCAATAACAATCGTATTGAAATTAAAAGCGGCTTACAGCTTGGCGACAAAGTAGTCATTGATGGCGCCGGATATATCAAAGATGGTGACACAGTTAGAGTCGCCAGTAATTTAACTCCTAACTCATAAGACCCATAAGACTCATAAGACTCATAAGGTGCGTGACACCACCTGATGATTGCTTCGTTTAAGAATTGTTGTAGTGTCACACACCCTACCTCTTAAATTACATGTCATTTAACATTTCAGGTTGGTCGATTAAAAAACCAGTTCCGACCATAATTTTATTTATAATCCTAACTTTAATCGGTTGGTATTCGTTCAATACTTTGGGGATAGATATCAACCCGAATATTGATGTGCCAACTGTATCTGTAACGGTTACACAACCAGGTGCAGGGCCTGCCGAACTGGAGTCACAGGTCACTAAAAAAATAGAAGACGCGGTTGCTTCTTTGGGTAATATCGACGAATTGCGCTCGACTGTCACTGATGGGTCGAGTGTGACTACAATTAATTTTGTTTTGGGCACTAATACTGACCGCGCGACAAATGATGTTCGTAACGCGGTTGCTCAAATACGGCAAAACTTACCCCAAGATGTTAATGACCCAATTGTCAAAAGGTTAGAATTCTCCGGTGGTCCAATTATGACTTACGCGGTGACTTCAGAATCTCGTTCGGTCGAAGATTTGAGTAACTTAGTAGACCAAACAATTAGCCGTTCGCTTTTGGGCGTTCGTGGAGTCGCACAAATAAACCGGGTTGGAGGAGTTGATAGAGAAATACGTGTAAACCTTGACCCCGAAAGATTACAGTCTTTAAATATCACTGCTACTCAAGTAAATGACCAAATCCGCACGTTTAATATTAACTTACCTGGAGGACGTGCTGAAGTTGGCGGTAGTGAACAAAGTATTCGCACCCTTGGTAGTGCTGAAAGTGTTTCGGTACTACAAAAATATGAAATTGTCTTGCCTGAAGGAGGGAGTGTCCCTTTATCTTCTTTAGGAACTGTATCCGATAGTTTTGGTGATGTTCGTCAAGCAGCGAAATTAAATAACAAACCTGTTGTAGCGTTCGAGGTGCTACGAAGTACGGGCAGTGTGATGGTGACAGTGGAAGAAGGGGTAAAAGCGGCAGTTATAGATTTGCAAAAAACGTTACCCAAAGATGTCAAGCTTGAATTAATCTTTACGCGCGCAACTTTTGTTAGGCAGTCTTACCAAAGTACTATTGACGAATTAATCCAAGCGTCAGTACTGGCGATAATAGTTATTTTATTATTCATTCGCGATTGGCGGGCAACGTTAATTACTGCCGTAGCTTTGCCTTTATCAATGATACCTACCTTCGCAGTACAGCAAGCGCTGGGTTACACCCTCAATAACATGACGTTATTGGGACTTGCGCTAGCAGTAGGTAACTTAGTTGATGACGCGGTGGTAGAAATCGAAAATATGGAACGGCACATGTCGATGGGTAAAACACCAATGCAAGCGGCCTTCGACTCTTCCGATGAAGTTGGACTTGCGGTTATTGCATCGAGTGCCACAATTATTGCCGTATTCCTTCCCGTTGCTTTTATGGGTGGAGTTCCTGGTCAATTCTTCCAACCTTTTGGTGTGACTGTTGCCGTTTCGACTATCTTTTCCACCTTAGTCGCGCGCATGGTTACTCCAATGATGGGCGCCTATTTACTTAAAGATAAACATAAGGGTAGTGAAGATAGAGATGCGATTCGTGTCTCGAATATAAATCGTATTAACAGGCGCCGTTTTCAACCTTATGCGTCACTATTAAAATGGTCACTGCGTCATCGCGTCATCACAATTGGCGTTGCGGTTGGTTTTTTTATTGCGAGCTTGATGTTAATACCACTTATTCCCAAAGGATTAGTGGATGGTGGAGATATTGGTATTTCTACGGTAAATATTGAGCTTCCACCTGGTTCGACATTAAAAGATGTTGAAAGAGCGAGCGCAACAGCGACTAATATTATTCGCCAAAATCCTTTGGTTGAAAGTGTTCTTTCAACTGAACAGATAAATAGTGCAACACTAACAGTTAGATTAAAACCTAGAGAAGAACGTAAAATTTCTCAAACTGAATACGAAAATCAAACACGTCCAGCACTTCTACAAGTACCTGGCGCCCGTGTTAGTTTTGCTTCAGCAGGTGCTGTTGGTGGGCGTAAAGACTTGACGATATTAATGCAAAGTGAAAATCCTCAAGCATTAAATACCGCTGCTAGTACTTTAGAATCACAAATGCGTTCAATACCTGGCGTTGTAGAGATATCATCTTCGGCTTCTTTAGTTAAACCCGAAATACTCGTTATCCCAAACCCACAGCGTGCGGCAGATTTAGGAGTAACAGTACAATCTATCGCGCGGACAGCATCATTAGCAACAATCGGTGATAATGATGCCAACCTCGCAAAATTCAATCTACCCGACCGTCAAATTCCGATACGTGTACAAATTGATCCATTAGCCAGGACAGATATTAACACTTTTAGAAACCTGCGTGTACCATCTCAAAATGGGGGAACAGTACCACTACTTTCTGTTGCTGATATTCGTTTTGGCAGTGGACCTTCAACAATTAACCGTTTTGACCGTTTGCGTCAAGTCTCGGTAGAAGCTAACCTAACAGGAATTTCATTAGGTGATGCTTTGGATAAAGTTTCCCAGCTACCAGCGCTAAAAAATTTACCACCTGAAGTTAGACAGCGTAGTTCAGGTGACGCTAAAATCATGCAGGATATTTTTAGCCGCTTTGGTCTAGCTGTATTGTTAGCAGTTACGTGTATATACGCAATCTTGGTGTTACTATACAACAACTTCCTGCATCCTATCACCATCATGGCAGCGTTACCCTTTTGTTTGGGAGGCGCCTTAGTTGGGTTATTGATATCGCAAAAAGCATTAGGGATATACGCGCTAATTGGAATAGTATTGCTGCTAGGTATCGTGACTAAAAACTCAATCTTGCTTGTTGACTACACAATTATCAACATGTCCGAAGGAAAATCACAGCGTGCAGCACTAATCGAAGCGGGTGTATCGCGGTTACGTCCTATCATGATGACATCTTTAGCAAGTATCGCAGGCACCATTCCACTGGCATTAGGAATAGGAGCAGGTGCCGAAGTTCGTCAACCGATGGGAGTGGCAATATTAGGTGGTTTTACAACGTCAACATTGCTAACACTATTAGTTGTACCAGTACTGTTTAGTTATATTGATGGCTTCCAGACTTGGATTTTAAACTTTGCTAAATACGGTTTTCGTAGAAGGCGCC
>NZ_JBXXZH010000064.1:0-40983 GCF_059640475.1 Calothrix sp. CBUCES-K 9914 | reverse complement strand
GCGTTGTGTTAAACATCCGCGCAGCATGAATCGTTTCATCTTGACTTAAAGCAAATCCTCCAAAAACTTTGCCGTAAAATGCTATAAGTCGCTTAATAATAGGCGCAAACTCTGGGTCTTCTAACTGCAATGGGTGATTCGTCACAACTCTATATAGTGCCGGACTTTCACGCGCGCAACTTCTATAGGTATAAGCAGCAGTTTTCAATAACTCCCTTTTATCCTCAATGCCTTCAGTACTCTGAAAGTACACATCCAAAAATTGGTGCCAACCTTCCAAGACTACCGCGCGTCGCAATGCTTCGTTTCCAGAAAAGTGATTATATATAGCGCCTGAATTCCTAGCTACCTAGCAACCCGGTTTACCCCTAATCCTGATTCACCTTCTTTATGTAGACAAGCAATGGCAGCTTCTACAATATCTTTCTGTGTTAGCGTTTGCCCTTTCGGACGTGGCATATTGTGATTTGACAATAAAAAACTAATGCTATTAGTTTAAACTAATAGCATTAGTTGTGTCAAGTTGTAGCATAGGCTTCTAGCCTGTGCAGTCTGCACACGGAGAATAGAGTTAAAAGGAATGAACCACAAAGACACAAAGGACACAAAGAAAGAGGTAGGAGGAGAGTCAATTAATCAAACACGTATTTTTCGGCAACTTTCCAGTAACGCGAGAAGCGCTTGAGGTCGATGTAACCGTCGTAGTCAAAGAAGGGGTCTACTTCAAACACTTCTAATTCGAGACTTTTTTCAATTTCATCACAAATCTTGTTAAACCGAGGACTGGGACTATCTGTGGTAACAACTTGAGTCGCGTTGTTTTCCTTGGCAAATGCTAAAACTTCTTTTGCCACGTCACCGCGTCGAATAGTAACAGGTAGTTCTAGCAAGCATTCGTAAATAAACGTAATACGCTTGAGAGAAATTTGCCATTCGTCAAGCAAAGCATCATCCCATACCCAGATAGCAGGGGCGCCTGGGTATTCTTGAAGTGCAGGGTTTTTGGGACTAAGACAGTCACCGTTTACCCAGATTATTGGTTTTGCCATGAGGTCAGTTAAGTAATTGCTACCGGGGTGTTATTGAATTTTAAGCTTGGTAAAAACAAACTTCAACGGTGCCAAGCTTTGAGCGTGTTAAATGCTGTGTATTTACGAGTTGAACTACCACAACAGATTCAGCAGGGTTTCTTGGTGGAGGTATTAAAAACGTGCGGAAAAGTTAGGCACTGCCGCATGTGTCGCTCTTAAACAAAACCTGTTAAAGTAGTATAAAATAAAGTACATTTAATAAATATGCCTGAACAAGTAAAAGAGAAAAAATTATTACAAAGTAACTGGACTGAACCGTCTCAAGACTCTCTTGCATCGATAGTGCTAGAAATAGAAAAAATACCTCAAGAACACTGGTCAAACTTACTGCAAATTATTCGTTTATTTCGTGAAAGTGTAATAAATAAAACACCACCAGCAAATACCACTTCAGAAGTGATAAGTCAATTAACAAATCTAGACCCAGTAGTCAAAGCAGCACGACAGCAAGCGCTTTCCCAACTTCTAGAAACATGGGCTTCAAAAGGAGATGAACAAGAGCAAAAAGAAACCTGGGCAATTCTAAGTCAAGCTTTAGGTGTGAATGACAACAGCATTTCTACCTAACTGAGTCTTGTATGAGCAGGTTTGTTTTATTAGATTCTGGACCTTTGGGAATGTTAACTAATCCCAAAGCAACACCCCTATGTGAAGAATGCAGGCTGTGGTTTACTAATCTAGCATCAAAAAACTACGAAGAGATTTTGCCTGAAATTACCGACTACGAGGTGCGACGTGAATTACTTCGTGCTGGGAAATTAGCTGGGGTCAGACAACTCGACTTACTTAAAACACTGATTCCATATTTGACTATTACCACAGAAACAATGCTTAAAGCTGCTGAATTGTGGGCAGAGTCACGACGTTCTGGAAAGCCAACCGCAGACCCAAAAGAACTTGATGGTGATGTGATTTTAGCAGCACAGGCGATAATAGATATACAAACAGGCACCTTTAAACAATCTCCAGTTGCAGCCTAATTCAATAAATGTTAATGGTGATTCAGGGTTACAATATGTAACCCCAACTAATTAATACTTAGCGTCTGCGTTTGCCTTTTTGCCAGCTTTGACTGTTGTCTTTTTGGACAAATTCACCTTTGGGAAATATTTTGGCTTCTAGTTTTTCGTAGCTGCCTTCAAAGTCGCATTTTCCGTATAGTGGGCATTTTTTACAGTAGACCCCTTCGGTGTAACGTTCTAGGTTCTCGCGGTTGAAGAAGTAGGGTTTGTGGCTGAAGGTGCTTGCTACCCATTGCCATGACATGTTGTTAGAAGCTGGGTCGCCGTCTAATAGGTGTTCGAGAAACCATTTGGCGCCTGCTTGCCAGCGAATTCGGCGCCAGTGAACGATATAAGCGGCTAACCACATTCGCATATGGTTATGTAAGTAGCCTACTTCTCGGAGGTCGCGACTAAAACTATCTATACAAACTAGTCCAGTTGTTCCTTCACGGATATCTTGGGGTAATTCTGTGGCGTATTCGTTGGCGCCATATCCGGTTTTATATTCTTCTTGGTCTTTCCAGATACCGTCACCAAGTTTCATGTAAAGTCTTTGCCAGTAGTCACGCCAGCCTAATTCGTTGACAAATTTAGCTGCTTCGTCTTGGTTGCGAATTTTACTAAAGGCAAAGTCTCTGGCTTCGCGTAACCCTAATACACCGTAACGGATGTAAGGGGATAAACGAGTTACGGCGCCTGTTAAAAAGTTACGTGATTTCGCGTACTTAACGGGTTCAACTTTTTGAAGTGCTGTTTCCGCAGCTTGGCGCCCACCAACAAGTTGACTAATATGGTCGTCGCGTTCTGCTGCTTCAGGAAATTGTTCTTTTAAATATGCTGCCAACTCTTCGCGGTTGGCAAAGTCGCGTCGCATGTCGTTAGTCATTAGTTGATAAATTGGTGTGTAAGTCCTATTAGGGGTAAACTAAAAATAAGTGTTTCGGTTAGTTTAGTTATATTTTTTACCATTGTTGGCAAAAAAGTGAACAATTACTTTGCAAAAAGTTTTATACTCCGTGTTCTCCTAGTTTTTTCTCCGGTTCCATTATTATATTTACTGCTATCGAGGTTTGGTTACGTCATTCCAATTACTGATTTGCCAGGAATGTTATGTATAAACGGTTGTACTTCGCAGTCGTTTGTTCATACACCTATTAGAGGGTATGAGATGCTTAATACAGATAAAGCTTTAAAGGAGTTAATTAACGAAACGATAAATAAAAGCAAAACTTCGATTTTGATTGAAAAATCAAAGTACCGTTTAACGCTTTACTATAACCAAGTGCCGATTAAATCTTACCCAGTCGTATTTGGTGGCAACCCTGTGGGAGATAAATTACACGAAGGGGATAATCGTACTCCCGAAGGATTACTTAAAATTAAAGACTTGTACCTGCATCCCCAGTGGTCAAAGTTTATATGGTTAGACTACCCAAATAGGGAATCTTGGAAAAAACATCTGTTAGCAAAATCAGAAGGAGAGTTTGATTGGTTTTTGCCTGTTGGTGGACAAGTTGGAATTCATGGTGTTCCTCAAGGTAGTGACGGAATTATAGATAAACGCCAAAACTGGACTTTGGGATGTCCTTCGTTAAAAAATAAAGATGTTGATGAATTATACGAAGTTGTGCAGCGAGGTACTGTAGTAGAAATATTACCCTAACTCCGCTCCTCAGCACTCAGCACTCAGCACTATTATGAATTTGTGTATAAACCCTAATTGTGATAAGCCGCAAAATTCTGATACTAATCGCTTTTGTGCGAACTGCGGTTCTGAATTGTTACTTGCTGGACGTTACCGAGTATTGAGGCAACTTGATAACTGTACTTCTGGTGATACATATGAGGTTCGTGAGGTTGGCAGTGATATATGTAAGGTGTTGCAAGTCTTGACTGTTGAAAAACCTCAAGTTATAGAGTCGTTTGAGAAAACAGTAACAGCACTCAAAGCTATAAATTATCCTGGTATCCCAAAAGTTGAGGCAAACGATTATTTTATTTATTTCCCGCGCGATAAATCTGCTCGGTTACACTGTTTCATAATGCAGAAAATCGAGGGTTTAAATTTATATGAATATTTAGCGCAATCAAATAATAACCATATCAACGAACAGCTAGCAGTTAAATGGTTACAACAAGTGGTGAATATTGTCCAACAAATTCATAATGATAATTTACTGCATCTACGCATCAATCCATCAAACTTGATAGTTAAACAAGACGATGAAAATTTAGCATTAATTGGTTTTGGTCAACCTTATATACAATCTGAAAATGTAACTTATAAACCGATTATTGCTTACATTCCACCTGAACAGTTTCACGGTAATATTGTTCCACAATCTGATATTTTTGCCATAGCGCGCGTTTTTGCTTTCCTTGTCACAGGTAAAGACCCTAGTAAACATCTTGATATTTACGAACCGACTTCAAACGAACCAAGCTCAAATGCAAAAACTTGGCGCCATTATGCATCACAAATATCACCAAAATTATTAGATTTACTCGATACGATGATGGACGAAGTGCCTAAGCAGCGTCCAGACACGCACTCAATATTAAAGATATTAACATCGCAGCAGGCGCCATATATAGAATTACCCAACTCAGTTAAACCGTCTTTGTCAACAAAATGGGGAAAGTTTGAAATTAACTTTTTACTATCTTGGATACTGGCAACTATTACAGGTATAATGATTGGTGGTTTAATTGGTTTTATAATTGGCTTCGCAACAGAATTTATGGTTGGCGCCATAACCAAAAATGTAACTATTGGCTATATCTCTGGTGGCGCCATATTTGGTTTGATAACTGGGATATTAGTAGGAGCAGCACAAAGTCTAGTATTGCATCAACATAACTATAAATATAAATGGTGGATGCTAGTAACAATGTTAGGGTTTACAGTTGAAGGAATTTTGAGTGTGTTGACCGGGTATGGTGCCAAAGGTGAAATGATTATCATACCAAGTATTGCAGTTGGATTATTCCAGTGGTTAGTATTGCGGCAACATGTAAGACGTGCGTATTGGTGGATACTAGCAAGTAGCGGTAGTGGTGTTGTTGGAATTGCCGCTTATAAAGGTGTACAATATTCTCTGGGTAATGCTTACAATATTTTCGGTGGTATTCTAGGTTTAGTAGGTTTTGGCTTAATAACAGGAATTTTTATTCTCTTGTGGTGGAAACCTTAACCAAGAATGTAGGGTGCGTTACGGCATGTAACAGCTAGGAACGAAGCGATAATATAATGCCGTAACGCACTATGTAATGATAGTATCTTAGGAATTGATATTTACAATAGAATAAAGCATTTATTAGATAATGCCTCCAGTATATTTGCAAAAATTAATAAATAATCAAAAATACTTGTAGCTCTTGACACAGTAGCTATGTCATAGGTTATTTTAGGTTGATATTTTACAAATGCTTCTTTTTCCTACTTTTTAGGAATTTTAGAATCAAATTTTGGTATCATGTAGAACTACTATATCAATGTTTAGTACTAATTAATAGTCAGGAGTAAGCTATGAAATACACAGGCTTTTGGAAACGATTTGCAGCTGCATTTCTTGATGGAATAATATTATATATTATCTCTTTTCTTGCTGGATTTGCGATTGGTGTAGTGGTTGGACTAACCAGTCGAAATACAGAAGGAGCGCAAATCCTTGGTGGTCTAGCAGGTTTAGTGATAGGTTGGCTTTACTATGCATTACAGGAAAGCTCTCCAAAACAAGCTACACTTGGCAAACAAGCATTAGGTATTTATGTTACTGATATCGAAGGTAAAAGAATTTCATTTGCACGAGCCACTGGTAGATATTTTGCCAAGTATCTTTCTAGTTTAATATTACTAATTGGCTATATCATGGCAGCGTTCACTGAGAAGAAGCAGGCTTTACATGACATGATTGCAAGTACTTTAGTCGTAGAAAAAGGTTAATAGCTTATATTTAATAAGGAAAGCGCAAAGGAGAAAGTGTAAAGCTTTCCCCTTTTCTTTTCATTATATCTTTACTTTTTAAATCGCTGTACCATTTCAGCCACGCGCGTTCCGAGTTTGTGTGCTGTTAACCTATCACCTGGGTCGAGTTCAGCAGGTTTACCACTCATATCTAATACGCTTTGTCCCATTACTCCTAAATATGAACCTAAGCGGTTAATACCGTCATCTTTGCCTAAAAGGAAACTAGATAATTCACCAGGATTAATCCATGTCATACTGTGTTGTGCAGCATTAATTGTCATGTACAATAAAGTACCTTGTTTGTCACCACTTGGCGAACTAGAATATTTACTTCATTTGCGTATTAACCCATCTAACTTTATAGTTAAATCTGATGATGAAAATTTGGCATTAATTGGTTTTGGGTAACCTCATATACAATCTGAAAATGTTACATATAAACCAATTATTGCTTATACACCACCTGAACAGTTTCATGGTAGTGTTGTCCCACAATCTGATATTTTTGCTGTCGCGGGCGTTTTTGCTTTTCTAGTCACAGGTAAAGACTCTAGCAAACACCTCGATATTTACGAACCAAGTTCAGACGAAAAAACTTGGCGCCATTATGCATCACAAATATCACCCAAGTTATTAGACTTACTTGATAAAATGATGGACGAAGTGCCTATGCAGCGTCCAGATACAAATTCAATATTAAAGGTATTAACACAACAGGCGCCATACATAGAATTACCTAACTCTGTCAAACCATCAGTGTCAATAAAATGGGGAAAGTTTGAAATTAACTTTTTACTATCTTGGATACTGGCAACTCTAACAGGTGTAACAATTGGTGGTTTAATTGGTTTTATAATTGGCTTTGCAACTGAGTTTATGATTGGCGCCATAACTAAAAATGTAACTATTGGCTATATATCTGGTGGCGCCATATTTGGTTTGATAACTGGAATATTAGTAGGAGCAGCACAAAGTCTAGTATTGCATCAACATAACTATAAATATAAATGGTGGATGCTAGTAACGACTTTGGGATTTACCGCTGAGGGAATTTTAAGTGTAGTAACTGGATATGGCGCCAAAAGCGAAATGATAATTATACTAAGTTTTGCACTAGGGTTATGCCAATAGTTAGTACTGCAAAAACATGTGAGACGCGCTTATTGGTGGGTATTAGCAAGTAGTGGTGGCGTGATTGGAATTGGCGTTTATAAAGGCGTACAATACTTTTTGGGTAATGCTTACAGCTTATTTGGTGGTATTTTGGGTTTAGTTGCTTTCGCAGTAATTACAGGAATTTCAATTATTGTGCGGTTAAAGTAGGCGAAGAACAATGAATGCGTCCTGAACCGGAAATGTAGAGACCGTACATCAACGGTCTCTACATACTTGTTTCTATGAAATGATGGGCTAGCTAGATTTACTAGATATACTTTCAAGTTTTATTTTGTCTCTACATACTTGTTTCTATGAAATGATGGGCGCCACCCCCCAAATAGCGCTTCTGTATGCTTTTAAGCTGCCGTTCGCTTCTGGTAAGCGCGTTGGATGATATTATTCGCTTGTATGGGAGCTTCAACGAATATCGCGTCCCCAGCTAGGAGGGTGAGAGTACCGTTAGTAGCTGTAATCCGTCTAAGTACTTCCAGATTGTCATTTTCCACGAAGTTGCCGGAATTGGGAGTATCTAGGGCGGTAATGGTGATATCCCCGTTGTTGGTGACAATTACGCCCGTATTTTTGAAGCCGCCGCCACCAGAAGTGAGTTTAATGAGACCTTGGAAAGCAAGAATGGCGCGGAGTTGGGTACTACCAACAGCTAAAGAACCTGTGGTAAACAGTGACATACCATTCTCGACTAATGCGTCTTTAAGGATTAAATTGCCCGTGTTGTTAATCCACACTCCGTTGAGAGAGTCAATCCTCTCGATAGTTCCCACTTGGGTTTTGAGCGGATTGGCGGCGGTGCCAATACCTCGGAATTTAGAAATACCTAGTTGTGCCACTTTTGCTGTCAAAGCTGCACCGTTAGGATTGGCATCTTGGAGATTATTCCCCTGAATCGTGACGGTGCCGTTGGGAGCTTTTACGTCACGCAAGTAGAGATTTGTAGTTCCTGTAGCATCTAGGTTGATGTCGCCTGTGTTGGCAGTGGCATTGATGTAAGTTTGTGAGTTGATTAACTGGCGCTCATTTGTCGATAATACTGCGTCAACATTTCCTCCTGTCGAAGTTAAGTTGATATTGTACTGGTCTACCTTGTTGCGTTCCGGAGTTAGAGGTGTAGCGCTATAGAAAGGTAATCCTTTGATATTCAAAAATAGGCTGCCACGAGCAGTAACATTTAAATCAGCGGTATCAACATTGGCAGCTAATGGCGGATTAGCTGGGCGGAAATTACTAGGTACGAGATTGAGTTGTAGGCGTGTAGTCGCCGAGCCAATTTCAGCATTGGCAGCGGTGAGGTTGAATTTACCCGCTGTGAGAGCGACGTTAGCATTGTTGGCTTTAATCGCACCAGCTTGGTTAAATATGGTAATTTCTCCTGCCTCGGCGTTAATCGTCTGATTAAAGATAATGTTAGATGCACTACTGGTATTGGAAATTGCCAGACGGGCATTTACTGGTAGCAAGCGGGTCAAGCTGACATCATAGCTATTGCCACCATTAGTCGGGCTGCCGAAGGTGCGGGCAGTCTTGAAGACATACTCAGTTGTGACTGCCTCAGCGGGAGTGGTTGCTAGCAGGTTAACTCGATTAATTACCAGGTTTCTCGCAGATTGATTGGTAATGGTGACATCGCTCAACCGTACCGGATCTGCTTGGATGAAAGTGAGTCCGGTTAGTAAGCCTCCTGCTACGTCGAATCTGGCTACAGGCTTCTGTCCTGCTGGTACGGTGATGTCGTCTACCACTACATCGTTGCCGACGATACGAGCGGTGATATTACTGTTCGGCTCTAAGGTGCCATCGGCTCGGATGGTGAGGTTGCGTGTTTGCTTGGCTCCGGTAAGGAAGACGTTGCCATTAAAGTTGATGGTGTCGTCCGGCAGGATGGGATCGGGTTTACCAAAGGGATAGGAAGAGGGTAGAGATTTTGCTGTCACATATAAGTTGCCTGTTGTCAAGTTCATGTTGCGGCTGGATTCAACCGTCGCCACATTTTGGACACTATCGGTCTTTTTGGGTGCGGTGTTGCTGAAGGACAGGTTGTTGCGAGCAGTAATGTATGTGTTTTTACCGACGTTGATGATGGCATCGCCGATGGAAACCTTACTGTTACTCCAGTTACTATTGAAGCCTTGAATGCGCTCGCTACTCGTTAAGGAGCTGCCCGTAGCGCTGGAAACCGTATCCATTAAACTGTAGCTATCAATACTCAAGTCACCCTGAGCAACGAGGTTAGCGTTATTCTCGATCCGGGTGTTGACAATGTTGTTAGAGTTAGCGATCGCATAGGATGCATCTCCATTTGCTCCATTGGACTGTGCTGTCACCTTACCTGTGGTGCGATGGCTCGATGCACTGCCATCGATTAGGGAAATATTATTACCTGCGTTAATCTTGGCGCTGTTGCCAATAATGGTTCTGGCGACTGGATCGGCTTTAGCGGTAGCGATCGCACCATTCGAGGTGACAACACTTACATTTGACGATGTGGCATTGGCATTGAGGGGAATATTCGTAGTTGATCCCAGATACACATCGCGACCTGCCTTAATACTGACGTTATTACCGAGGGAAGTCAGAACTTCCGGTAGCCCATTAGACGTGGCAGTAGCGCGATCGTTAGAGCTAAAGGTTAAACTACCACTGGTAGCAGTTGCGATAGTAATACCCAGTCCATTCGTATTCCCAGTTACTTTCACATCTCGACCAGATGTAACGTTGGCATCGTTGTCAATATAGCCAAACACTACGGGGCTAATTGTGGCGGTGGCTTTAGATGCACCGATGGTAGCGACAAACCCCACGGTTGTACCTGCAGCATTGGCGGTAGCTTGCTCATTCGAGTTAGCAAACAGCAAGACATCATTACTAACGTTGACTACAGACCCTTTACCAATATGAACATCCACTCCGGGCTGGTTACTAAAGGTACGCTGTGTATTCACAGTGGCGGGATTACCCGGAGTACCTAAAGTAATGGTTGCTGTTGCTTCTGAGCCAACCACTGCACCAACCACACCTGCTTCTACCGCCTTAGAGTTGGCAGTGACGCCATTATTCGCGTTGGCAGTGATATTTAGGTTGCGGATGGGCTGTAGGGCACTGACGGGATTGATGCGAACATTATCATCCAGATAGGCACGAGTAGAACCGCTGACTGTAGCACGAGCAATGCTAGACCCTGCTGCTATTCCAGCCACCGCACCACCTGTAGCTTTAGCATCCAAGATGCGGTTAGCCGTGGCGCCAATGTTCACATCTTGGGCGCGAAGAATATTGACACCCTTACCCAGGTAAGCTTCTTGGGTGCTGTTGTCGTTGAGAATCACCACCCTAGCACCAAGAGCAACTAAACCAGCTGTTCCGGCAAAGGCTTCACCTCTAATACCTTGATTTGGCGTGTCTAAACTGGCATTAATCTGAACATTACCGCCAACATTGACGACGGGACTGTTAATAAATGCCTTGGTTGTGTTATTGATGTTGGCGACTGCTACAGCACCACCGACACCCACGGCGCCACCTGCAACCCCACCCACATTAACTTTAAATTCCACTGTGTCTTTGGCGTTGACGTTAACATCCCGTCCGGCAGTAACGTTGGCAGTACCGATGAAGGCAACAGTACCAATCGGAACTACGGTCGTGATGTTGGTGGTGCTGGTTGTGTTAGTGGTGTTGTTTACGGCGGCAGAGACTTTACCGTTTTGAGACGAGTTTTGCACCTGCGTCTTGGCTGGGGCGATCGCACTACCGACGCTATTCGCATCTTGGCTGGAATAGTTACCCAATAGTGTATTCACATTTGTGGGGGCAATTTGTGCATCCACAAAGCTGCTGACGTTAGCATACTGAGGATTGCTATTAGCATCTTTATCTTGGGTGACCAAACTATCGCGAGCCGTTCCATCCAAATTTGCACCGATGCCGTAAACAGAAACAGCTCCAGCTACACCTACTAATGCCCCCGCTGCACTGACAGCAAGGCTATCAACATTCTTGGTGGCAAAGGCATTTACGTCCACATCTTGAGCGGCGAAGATGGTTGCACCGTTGCCAATATAGGCGCTTGTGTCATTCTTGATGATGCCAATATCCACACCACCAGATAATGCACCGCCCAAAGCACCCGCAACACTGCCATCAATAGCGCGAATTCTGGCATTATTAATGGCGCCAATGTTAATATTCTGGGCGCCAACATTGGCACTATCGGTTACAAATGCTTTGGTCTTAGAGGTAATCATCTCCACAGACACCGCACCAGCCACACCTGCATATAACCCACCAGCCCCTGCCACTGAGACGTTAAACACGTTCTCGCTCGACTGTGCCTGCACTACTAGCCCCTTAATGGGTTTGACTGTGGTAGCACTATTACCAATGCCAGAGAGAGTTGTATCCGTGCCTCCCCCCGCTCTGACGCTGGTAAATTGCCCTAAATACGCTTGGGTGTCTTTGTTAATCACTGTCACACCCACAGATGCGCCGATACCAGCCACACCTAACCCTAACCCAGCACTACCAGCTACACCAGTAGTCTTGGTGTCGTTTTTCGCTGCAACTAGCACGTTACCGTCGGCATCGACTTTGGCACGCTCTCCTATGTAAGCGTAGGTTTGGTTGTCAATTGAAACCACCGACACTGCCCCTGCCGCTGCTAACGCTCCCGAACCCGCTAGGGATGCAGCAAAGGAGACGATATTTTCGGTGGCATTAGCTGTTACCTGCACATCTTGCTTGGCATAGAGTTCTGCCCCTGTGCCAATATATGCCTTAGTGTTGTGCTTGAGGACAGTAACATCAACTCCCGGTGTGGCAGCAACTACCCCAGCGATCGCTACACCACCAGCAACACCCAAGTGATAGAAATCACCACCTGCAGCAACTAACACCTCTTGCAAATTAGTTCCGCCGCTGTTATTTATTTTGGCGTTGTTATCAATGTAGGCATTGGTGTTAATGTTTGAAGGACTTACCGTTGCCGCTACTTGCACACCAGCAACAGCAGAGCCGCTACCACCAACCGCTAAGGTTTCTATTGATTCTTGGGAAGTGGCAGTAATAGCGAGTCCGCGCACCTTGCGGGTATTAGCAGTCGCCAAGCGTTGCTGTACTAGGGTGGGGTCTTTGAGGTCGCTCTTGTTGGCATCAATTGCCGGGGCTTTGATGCTGCCCGCTGCGTTAGATTCCGCACTATAGGACTCCGTGTAAGTACCAGTCTTAGCATCAATACTCTCGAAACCAGGAGCAGCAACAGCAAGGGCATCTACAATCGCATTCTTACCTATTAGGGCTTCCGTTGTCTTATTCACCACCGGAACCCCAGCCGCAGCCCCAACACTGGCAGCAGTACCGCCAATCGCCACTGTACCAATAATTACATTCAGTCTAGTTTGGTCATCGGCGGCAATTAGCATGTTAGAGCGGGCAGTGGCAGTGACATTATCGCCTACTACCGCGCGAGTCATCGCGTTGAGGGTGTAAACGCCTGCTGCACCCGCCAGTCCCACGCTACCGCCAATTCCGGCTGCACCTGACACAGAGAGAATATCTTCCACCGATAAGGCTTGTAGGGTGAGATTGTCATTAGCATAAACATTTGCGGCTGTAGCTTTATCTGTAGAACCTGCAATGTATGCCTGGGTATTCTTGGTAATTACACCAACATCAGCACCCGCACCAATACCGACGGAGCCACCGCCAGCCAGTCCACCTGCAGCACTGATTAGCTTGGTTTCATCCTTGGCGAAGATGTTAACGCCACCTTTAGGTCTCACACCGTTCACCGCTGCATTGATAACCGCTCCCTGGTCAATGTAAGCCAGGGTTGTTTCATTGAATATGTTGACTGTTGCAGAGCCAGCAACACCAACAGTACCAGCACCTGCACCACCAACGGCGATTGGTAACAAATCGGTGCGGGAGGTAGCTGTAAGTGACAGTCCGGTGAAATTAGCTGTTACGGCTTTACCAGTGGCATCGCGTTGCCCGGTGAGGATAGCAATTGCCGGACGATTGCTGTTAGCACTGAGGCGGACATTCTTACCCAGGTAAGCTTTGGTGGTGTCAGTGTTAACAATAGTAGAGTTGGAAATACCCACACCACCTGTACCACCAAAGCCACCTGCACCTGCGATCGTCTTTAGGTTGGCATGATGATCCGCAGCCAAGGAAATGTTGCCCTCAGCTAGTATATTTGCATTATCATTAATGAAAGCTTCAGTGTTAGTTTTGCGATTCAGGACAACGGCAGAGCCAGCAATACCAACGGTACCAGCCGCACCAATACCAGCCGCTATCGCCAAGATATTATCTTTGGATGTGGCGTTGATAATTATATTGTTATTGGAATTGACTGTCGTAGGAGTTGCTGCCGTAGAGTCAATATATGCCTTGACATTTTTGTTAACATCTGAAACATTAGCTGCCGCACCTATTCCCGCAGTTTTTGCACCAGCAAAGCTACCAGCGATACTCAGCATGTCTGTGGTATGGTCAGCCCGTAGTAATAAAAATTGGGCTACCACTGCGGCAGCGTAATCAAGATTAATCTTGGCGCCTTTGCCAATAAATGCTTGTGTTCCTGCTCCCTTGATGATGTTGACCACAGCGGATGCTGCCACAGCGGCTGTTCCACCCCCTGCAACCCCAGCACCAAATAAAAGTCGCTTGTCTACAGTCGTAGCATCAATGATTATACCGTTGCCCGTAAACGTGTTTCCTTGGGGGTCTACAATACCGTTACCAAAGCCTTTGGCAGATACAACAGCATTATCGCCAATGTATGCTTTCACCGACCGATCCACACTGCTCACCGCCGCCGAAAGCCCGACTCCTGCCGTTTGTCCACCTGCTGCCGCACCACCAATACCTAACACGTTGGTGTTATCGTGGGCATCAATTTGTAGGCTGCTATTTGTAGTTACCTGGGCACTATTGCCAATAGAGGCTTCCACTTCTGTGGTGATAATTTGGGCTGAGGCTGAACCAGAAGCACCTGTACCCCCAGGTGCAAGGGCGAAGGAGGCGCCAATAGAGTTGAGATTATTGGTGTTAGATGCAAGGATTTGAATGTCGCCAACAGATGAGAGGGTGACGTTGTTGGCAATAAAAGCTTTGACAGTGGCATCAATAATACCCAGATCAATCGCTGCACCTACGGCTGCCTTGCCTTGCAGTGTCCCAGATACTACCCCAGCAATAGACCAGGTTGTCAGGGTATTCTTCGCATCAATTAAGACACCACCTTTAGTTACCGTCGCTTTCGTGTTGCTACCCAGATAAGCCTGTGTATCATTTCTGAGCAGTCCCAGATTCACAGACCCAGCAATACTAGCCTTTTGAGCAGAACCTGCTGCCCCAGCGCTGATGTTGACAACCAGAGCATTAGAAATTGCTGATGTAACGATATTGCCAGCTTGAATAGTTACATTCTCCGTATAAGCTTTGGTAGTTTTATCGAGATAATTCAAAGCAAAAGAACCACCGATACCAGCATCCTTGGCAATTGCAAAGGCTCCTGCCGTTCCCACTAACAGTGAGTTATTGGTAGCATTTATTTTCAGTTTCTCACCAGCGATAATCGTGCCAGAATTCTTAATATAAGCCTGAACATTGGGAGTAAAGAAATTCAGAGCTGTATCCCCAGACAAGCCAAAGCCAAATTGCTTATTCTGCACGGGGTTTTGCGCCGCCGAGCCAAAGCTGTCATCAAATAAGCTGGCAATGTTGTTTGCTACTGCGTCATCCTCTGGAACAGGGGGTTGATACCCTGGAGCTGCTGCCCCTGCCAGGGAGATATTTACAACTTTTTGGTCGGAATTTGCCGTGACGCTGATATCACCACCCGCCGTCACTGAGCCGCGCGCCGTTTCCAAGGAATTGACTGGCAGAGTATCAGTCCCGATATAAGCACGGACAACGGTGTTAATTTTATTGATACCCGCGCTCACACCAATACCGACATTGCCCGCAATCGCCAAACTACCGGAGCCATTGGCATTTAAAAGGTTGTCATTGGCATTAACAGCAACATTTCGTCCCGCCTTAATTGTGGCGTTGGTATCAATGTAGGCGATGGATTGATTATCTAAGTTGACAAAATTAATGGCGCCATCAATACCGAGGCGATCCGATTTGCTGCCAGCCTGGGCTAGGGTGACATGGTAATTAAACGTATCCGCCTTCACTTCAACATCTCGGCTAGCAGACACCTTGGCATCACTAGCAATATAGGCTTTCGCGGCGTTGTTTAAAGTAATGGCATCCACCGAGCCACCAAACCCAGTCGCACCACCACCAGCACCACCAACGTTTTGATTGAGTGCCAAGTTGAGCGTTGAGAACTGACCTGCGACGTTAAGGGTAGTGACACCAGCAAAGGCATTCACCTTCACATCTTGAGTAGTTGGTGGGTTCTGGAGATTTTGATTTATCTTCGCCCCTTCAGCAATATATGCCGTCGCGCCATTATTAATATCGAGAATGTTGACACCACCAGCTATCCCAGCCTTGCCACCCTCCTTAAGCTTACCATCCGACTCCTGAACCGTACCGCCCGAATGAACTAGGGTTGTGGAAATATTACCTAACGTCGTGGAGGTAGAGAGGATAGGGTTAATCAAGCCGTCAAAAAGTACTGTCTTCAGCTTACCCAAGGTAAATTGACCGTCATCCCAGGCAGCAGTAATACCTTTGTTTGGATCGTTCGTCTGGGGCTGACCGCTGGGTAGGGATAGGTTCAACTCGAACAGTTGGAAATTGCGAGCAACTTCGGCATTAGCATTGACTAAGAGTGTTGCTCCAGAATCCACCGTCGCATTTTTACCAATGTAGGCATTTGCTTTGTTAGTGAAGTTGGCGATATTAACCGCGCCACCGACACTACCCGTTTCTGCACCGCCTGCACTCGCTGTGGCGCTAGCTTGGGGATTCTCCCATGCTTTGGCATTGACGGTAACATTACCACCCGCAGATACGCGCGCTCCCTCACCAATAAAAGCATCGGCTGTATTACTACTATTGACAAAGGTAACAGCCGCTGAGACAGCTAAAGAAGGCGCACCAGAGGTTTCAGCAAAATTAACAACCTTGCCTCCACCTGCTAAGGTCTTTTTACCCACCGTTCCCAAAAAGCTACTTTGCAGTTTGCTGCCATAGCCAATGAGTTTACCGCCGAGCGATTGAATGCCTCTACCAGCCCCCTTCGCAGCCGCTCTGATAGTATCTGAATTCTGCTTGGGAGCGCTCACCGATGCCGATGACCGCGTAATATTTTTGGTATCTATAGACTGGGCATCAATTGTAGTGTCTTGGGTGGTGTTAATAGTGCCGTTCATCGAGGTGGTGGCACGAGACTGAAAATCGCTCAGGACGACAGTTACCCCTAACCCCAGCGGTCCAGTTGCCTGGAATCCCATTGCACTAGCTGTATTTTCAAAAGAGTTAGTATTCTTGGCTAAAACATTGGCATTCAGCGCTGTGACTGTTACCCCCTTCTGAATATCAGCAGTGGATGTGGAAATCCCTTTGGCATAGGAAAAGGCGATATCTCCACCAAAGCCACCGGATGGTGTTGAGAGTAGGGTGGGGAGGTCGGGAACGTAGGTAGAAACGGCGACGGTATTATTGACTATTGCCTTCATATCGAAAGCACCCCCCGCCGTGATGTTGGCGCCCTTAGTTCCATCCCCTTTCAGAATGACGGTTGCTGTGGGGGTAGAACTAGCATAGGTTGCCCCTAAGTACGCCCCAATGGTCGTCATTTGGGCATTAGCAAGGGCGTTAGAATACAGTTTGACATTATTGCCAGCAGTAATTTTTGCCCCTGACCCGACGGTAATGGTAGCAGTGGCATCGGCTTTGATAGCAGCAGCTAACAAGCTAAATTGCAATAGTGCGGATTCATCTATCTGGGTGGCTAAGTCAGATTCCGGTGTGATTGATTTAGCCACTACATCTTTAAACGGATCGGCGGTGCCATTGTTGAGATATAAGGAAGGTACTTGAGCCAGACCAACTAATACTAAATCGCGCTTACCATCGCCATTTAAATCAGAGGTGGCAATCGCCCGTGCATTTCCTGCAGCCGTCGGGTCAATATTCACACCCGTACCAGTAAAGGGTGTGCCAGTACCATTGTTTAAAAACAGGCGAATGGGTTCTTTGCTATTGCCGAGAATCAAATCTAGTTTCCCATCACTATTCACATCAGCTAGCGCTAGCGATGCCGTCGTATCAGTACCAGTACCAATATTTATCGCCGTACTACTAAAGGGATTTGCCGTGCCATTATTCAGGAATAACCGCGTTGGCTGTCCATTGTTGCCCAGAATTACGTCAATTCTACCATCACCGTTCACATCTCCTAGCGCTATAGAAGTAGTCGCATCGGCGCCAGTGCCGATATTTATCGCTGTGCTACTAAAAGGATTTGCCGTGCCATTATTTAGGAATAGCTGGGTAAACTTGGGACTATTTGCCTGTCCAGTTTGACCCTGAATCAAATCTAGCCTGCCATCACCGTTCACATCAGCTAATGCGACAGCTGTGGTGGCATCAGTATTAGAGCCAAAGGTTTGGGCAGTACCACTGAAAGGATTATTACTGCCATTGTTGAGGAATACTTGGCTAGGGGCTTGGAAATTACCAATAACTAAATCTAGCTTGTTATCTCCATTCACATCCCCCAACACCACAGACATGGTTTTTTGAGTGGTGATATCAATTGGTGTGGCGCCAAAGAAGGGGTTAGTGGTACTGCTACCATTATTCAGCCATAGTTGAGTAGGGGCGCCATCACTACCGAGAATTAGGTCAAGCTTGCCATCACCGTTGACATCACCTAACGCAAGAGAAGTGGTTTTGTTCGTACCTGTCAGGGTAATTGCATTTACATCCTTAAACGGGTCAACAGTGCCATTATTTAAATAAAGCTGGCTAGGGGCATTGTAGTTACCAACTATCAAATCGACTTTGCCATCACCATTGACATCCCCCAGCACTGTGGCTCGTGTATCGTAAACTAAATTTTTGTCGAGCTTGGCAGTTTTGGTAGTTGCAGCATCCGTGGTGATGGAGACGTTTCTACCATTGATAGTGGCATTGCCAATATCTATCGCTGCGTTGGATTGTTTCTGTTTCAGTACAGCGCTACCGAAGTTTAGTTCTACCCTGTTAGTGACATCCAGGTTCACATCTCCCTGCGAGGTAATAATCACCCCATCCACCACCTTAATGCTATTGCCTGCCTTGACATTCAGATTGCCGACGACGGTGATATTATTCAAAATCACATCGTCGGTATCGTTAATAGTTAGGGGGGCGGTAAATCCGGGTAGGGAATCTATTGTTATGGTATCGGCTCCAGCCCCCGCATTAATTGTTAAGGAAGTGGTGGGAATTGCAAACGTGACGCTGGCAAAGGTGCTGTTTAAACTTTCAATCGTAATTGTGCCAGCCGTTGCCCCAGCCTTGATACGAATTTGGTCAGCTTTCTCTGTTCCCCCAAAGATGCGCTCGCTATCAGTACCTGTGAGTAGAGGTGCTGCATCCTGTGGAGTGATATTACTTAAACTATTAGGCGCCTGTGAGGATGCTAACTGAGCTTTGAGTGGATCTTCTAGTGGGTTCACAGTTGTGACACCGAACTGAGGACTTAGATTACCTGTTGCAGTTCCAAATGGCGATGACTTGGTATCTGTAAACTCCATATTGCTAAACCTCGTAGTAATTCTGTGAGAAAATACAAGAAAAATGTCAAAATTAATGCAAATAGAGATGTTACGTGTAACGTCTCATACGTTGCAAAATTGCCTTTCGGGCTAAAAATACGTCTAGAAATATGAAGGAGAATTAACAAAAACTAACAAAAATTGAATAAATTTGATACTTACAACAGAATCAACTGTTGCAGGTAGCTTGAAATGGCATAATCTTTTTAAAATTGTTCACTTCTGCTCACATTAAGCTAATTCACCAATTTTACAAATCTGAAAAAGTATGAAAAAATGAGAATTGTTCTAGTGTATTATTTACAACAACTCAAATATTGTTAAAAAATTTTAAGATTAGACACGTTAAATACTTCTAATCGAGACCGAAATCGCCCTACAGAAAGACATCAATATGCTTCAACAGCAATATTCACATCACTTTGAGTGTCATGTGGTCAAGTGGTCACTTAAGCAACTGGCACAAGTAGCAAAAAGTATGGTTAGGTATGAAGCATGAAGTTATATCGCTAACATTGATGTTTTCTTGTCCTAACATTCTACGCTCATACTAGTATTCATTTTACTTATGTTAACGATAGATAATTATCTACAACTTCTATAAAACAACGTGCTTTACCTGAACCCTGACTCAAAAATGAATGTAGAAGCAGCGCTAATTAATACTGATAAATTAATTTATACCAAAACTGGCAAACACTTAACTACGCTGCAAACCACTATTTTTCGTGGTGCTTGGCTGGGACAAAAATATGAAGAAATTGCTCAAAGCTGCTACTGTTCTGATATTCATATCAAAATGGTTGGTGCTGAATTGTGGGAATTAGTCTCAATAGTATTAAAAGAACGAGTTACCAAAAAGACATTTCGTGCTGCCCTCGAACGTAACAAAATGCTCTTAACTAGTGATGCGCTCGAACTCCCATCACCCTCGATTCCAATACTGCAAGATTTAGAGTTACCAGATGGACAAGTCAAGCTAGGCTCAAAATTTTATATTTATCGTCCACCGATTGAATCATTTTGTTTCCAAAACATTTTGCAACCCGGTTGCCTAATCCGTATCAAAGCACCACGTCAGATGGGTAAAACTTCATTGATGACAAGAATTCTTCATTATGCTCAATCTCAGGGATGTAACACTGTATGTTTAAATTTTCAGCTTGGTGATCGCAAGATTTGGAAAGATACGGATCAATTTCTCCGCTGGTTTTGCGTCAACGTAGGTCGAGAATTACAATTACCGAATAAGTTAGCGGACTATTGGGACGATTTGTTTGGCAGTAAAATGAGTTGTCGTGACTACTTTAATAATTATCTTCTTGCCCAGAGTGAAAAACCATTGGTGCTGGCACTGGATGAAGCCGATTCTTTGTTCCAATATCCAGAAATTGCGGATGATTTTTTTGCCTTCGTGCGAAGCTGGTACGAGGAAGCGAAAAATCTGCCAGTAGTTGCAAAAATGCGACTTGTACTGGTTCATTCTATCGAAGCCTATACGGCGCTACAGATTCATCAATCGCCGCTTAATTTCGGTTTGCCTGTTGAATTGCAAGAGTTTCAACCAGAGCAGGTATTAGATTTAGCTTATCGTCATGGACTGCAATGGCATCCAGTTGAGGTCGAAAAGTTAATGGCAATGGTTGGTGGACATCCCTATTTACTAAGGGTGGCATTATATCGTATAGCTAACCAAGACATAACCCTTAAACAGCTATTGCAATCAGCAACCACAGAAACCGGATTATACAGTAATCATCTGCGTAGACATTTAAGACAATTGGAACAGCAACCTCAACTTGTTGATGCCTTGAGGACGGTGGTAGAAGCAACGAGTCCTATACGGTTATATTCGATGGAAGTGTTTAAGCTGTATAGCATGGGACTCGTGCGTTTGAACGGCAATGAAGTGGCGCCCCGATGTGAGTTGTATCGACAATATTTTCGTGAGCGTTTAGTGCGTGGCATTAGTTGGGAATGATATTAATGATATTAAGGAATGTGGGTGCCGTTTGAAAGTGACTAAAAAGTGGTTACGGAGAATTTTGGCAAAGATAATCGCTTTCTTTCCTATCTGCATTTGTACGTAAATAGTCCTTCACCAAATGACACCCGAATGTCATTATCTTATCTACATCTATCACCCGGTTTAAATCCCAAATAATCACTGTTTTATCCCAACTTGCGGATGCAAGCAACTGCCCATTCGCGCTAAAACTTATACCACTAATAGTATTAGTATGAGCATTGAGTGTAGCTAGATTGGTGCCGTCTGTGTGCCAAATTTTAATTGTAGTGTCGCGACTAGCTGAAGCAATAAGCTGACCATCTGGACTAAAAGCAAGGGCAGTCACATCTGCACGATGCCCTGTAAGTGTACGCAGCAGTTTGCCATCTAAAGTCCAAAGTTTAATAGTGTTGTCTTGATAAGCAGCAGCTAGCAATTTACCATCAGGGCTAAAGGTAACATCATTTACATTTGCTTGTACATTTGCTTGTTCAGAACCGATGGTGCGTAGGAGACTACCATCCCGTCGCCAAAATTTAATTGTGCCGTCCCAACTGCCAGTTGCTAAAATATGACCGTTGGGGCTAAATGCGACGGTAACGACTTCCTTTTGATGACCTATGAGAGTGGAAAGTAAGATACCATTGGGGCGCCAAAGTTTTACAGTCTTGTCAAAACTAGCCGAGGCTAGAATTTGACCATCCGGACTGAAGGCTAAATCAAATATCCCGGCTTGATGCCCTTTTTTGGCCTCCTCTTTCCCTGGCAGAGTTGCTATTACCTTACCATCTGGTTGCCAAAGTTTGATAATGCCATTATCTTCTGTGGCTGAAGCAATTAGCTTGCCGTTGGGGCTGAAAATAACAGGAACCGTAGTACTATAATGCCCTTTAAAGGTTTTTACTAGCTGCCCTTGAGGTTTCCATAGCTTGACTGTCTTATCAGCACTTGTGGAAGCTAGAAGTTGACCATCTGGGCTAAAGGTCACTTTTACTGCCCAATCACTATGTCCTACTAGGTGAGTAAGTAATTGACTCTCTAGCTGCCAAAACTTAATAGTCGCATCGCTGTTAGTGGAGGCTAACCATTTTCCATCGGGACTAAAAGCAACTTCAAATACCCTACCGCCATAATCATCTAGAGTCTTCAGCAATGTTCCATCTCGCTGCCAAATTTGAATGCTTCGATCCGAACTAGTAGAGGCAATTCTTTGGCTATCTGGGCTAAAGGCAATATGCCAAATTTCATCGCTATGCCCCCGATAGGTATAGATGAGTTTACCATCCCGCCTCCAAAGTTTGACGGTATTATCTTTGCTACCGGAAGCAATTAGCTGACCATCAGGACTAAAGGCGATAGTATGAATGCGATCCCGATGTCCCCTTAGCGTTTTCAGCAACTTTCCATCTAATGACCATAGTTTAACAGTTTTGTCTGCGTCCCCAGTTGCAAGTTGCTGACCATCGGGGCTAAACGCAACCGCCCAAACCGGGCTATTTAATTCCAATGTGCTTACCAAATGACCATCTAATCTCCAAATTTTAGCCTGACCCTGCCAGCTACCAGTCGCAAGAAACTGTCCGTTCTTACTCAAAGCAATTTTCCAGATGCTTTGGTGTGCTTGTATGGTGCGAATTAGGTGCCCATCTCGTTGCCACAGTTTTAAAGTTTTATCTTTACTGCAAGAGACGATAGTTTGACCGTCTGGGCTAAATACAACAGATGTAACCCAATCACGATGTCCTCTGAGGGTATGTAGCAATTTACCCTTAGCCGTCCAAAGTTTGACTGTACCATCTTGACTAGCAGAGGCAAGCCGAAGCCCATCTGGACTTATAGCCACACTGTAAACACTAGCTTGATGTCCTGACAAGCGGTTGTACTCAACTATACCGTAGGCTGCCTGCCGGAGAGCAGATTCAACGGCAGCAACCGTATCAGCATCCTTACTTCCCAAAGCCAACAGTCGTTGTCTTGCCTCAATTGCTGCCACTAAAGCATCTAACCCATGATGTGAGGCAAACAAAGCTTCTGAGGCACGGGAAATTGCTTTAATTTCACTTAGTTTGGCAACCCGATATTGCCAAAACGCCGTTAATCCCAATCCCGATATTACGAGCGAAGCTAAACTAAGAATAGCCAACAAGTACCGTTGCAATTTGGCTGTCTGTTTCTCCTGAATTAATCGTGCAGTTACTTCTTCTGCCCGTGCTAACTCCAAAGCTTGCTGGATTTGCCGCTGTGCTAATTTTTCGCTAGCAGCTAGAAATTGATAGTCTTGGTCAATTAAACTTTTATCTTGCGCCCATATCTGTGCATCGTGCAAAGCTTGCCCGCGTAACAACCGCGACTCATCAACACAGTTGGTATTTAACCACGCATTCAAGGATTCAGTATATGGACGACGTTTTACTAATTGGCGCCCTACCCACTCTAAGTCAAAAATGGCGGCGTAGATTTTGTTGCGAACGGTTAGGCAGCCATCCACTTTAACTACCAGCCCTGACAGCAACAATTCGATTTGTTCATGACTGTTATCAATGAGGACTTTTGAAGATGGGGAAATAACAGGTGTTAAATCTGGGCGTTCCCCATTCCCTAAAATTTGCTGATAAAGTCCTAATAGTCGCCCAGCCCGTTGTTCGTTTCTCAGCAAGCGTGTCGATATAGTTCGCAAGTGTTCTGGTTCATCATAGATTTCCCATTGATAAACGATCCGCGATCTCACTAACTCCTCCACCCATAAAGCTTCGTTACCCGCGCTCAAGCTATCATGTTTAGCGTTGAGTGCTAATTGACACAACTTCTGGGTTAAAAACGGCTGTCCTGCCGTCCAGTCTAAAATTTGCTGTAGCAGGGCTTCCGGTTGAGGTACTTGACCTTTTAACCCTCGCAGCAAAGGTAGAGCTTCCTGAAACTTGAACCCCTTTAATTGGATGGCATGTCCTATATTAAAAGGCGTGCGACTTTTATCGCTAATTAACAGACCAGGCGTAGCAACACCAAACAAGCCAAAGGTTAAACGATTGTAAATAGCCTGTTCTGCCCGTTTGTTGTAGCAGGTGCGGAGCAGGGCAAAAAAATCATCAACAGAAAATTTTAACCCTAGTACACTGTCAATTTCATCAATAAAAATAACAATATTTTGCGTAATTTCTGTTAATAAAACTTCTTCGAGGAAGTCGCTTAACCGCTTCACCAAAGAAAGATGTGAGCGCTCCTGCCACCAAGAGCGTACATTCAGACTTAGCTCAAAATTGTTAGCTAAAATTTTAATAATTGATGCATACCATTGTTCTGGTGTCAACTGTTGACTACCAATGCTAGTCATATCAATTACAGCAGTATGAATCCCCTCACGTTGCAAACGACGCATCGTCCTTACACGCAAGCTAGATTTCCCCATCTGTCGAGCATCCAGAACATAACAAAACTGTTTCTGACATAAGACAGTATATAACTCGTCATCTGCTTGTCGATAAACATAACTAGGAGCATCCGGAGGGAGACTACCGCCTACCTGATACTTGTAGAATGGATGGGTTTGCATAATAGCAATATAAATCAGGGTTAATTTCAAAAAATATCCATCATATTGTGATTTAGTAAAGCCAAATTTCTTATCCAACAATCATTTCTGAGATGAAGCAACATATAGTTTTTTTTACATTGTTAAAAATTATACGTAAACTTTACACTACAACCTTCACTATACCATTAAAGAGAAACATAATATACTCGTGGTTAATTAATCATGCGGTGCCGCAAGCAGTTGTTAATATTGCTGGAACAGATTTTAGTACGTGAAAGCACAATTAGCTTGCGTTTGATTTTTTGTTTGTAATGGCTTTCACGCACCCTACCTATTTAAAGCGCTGCACCATTTCAGCCACGCGCGTCCCAAGTTTGTGTGCTGTTAACCTATCACCTGGGTCGAGTTCAGCAGGTTTACCACTCATATCTAATACGCTTTGTCCCATTACTCCTAAATATGAACCTAAGCGGTTAATACCGTCATCTTTGCCTAAAAGGAAACTAGATAATTCACCAGGATTAATCCATGTCATACTGTGTTGTGCAGCATTAATTGTCATGTACAATAAAGTGCCTTGTTTGTCACCACTTGGCGAACTAGAATGTGTAAAACCAGCAGCGAGTTTATCTTTCCAACCTTGTTGAAACCAAATAGAACTTGCCGCATCAACAAAAGCTTTAAATTGTGCTGCTACACCTCCCATATAAGTTGGTGAACCAAATATAATAGCATCGGCGCCATTTAACTTAGCCAACGTCGCATCATCTTTCCAGCGACCTTCTTGTATTTGTGTACCTGTAATTCGTAGTAACTCAACAGTTGTTCCATCAACTTGACTGGCACCTTCAGCAACAGCTTCAGCCATCAAATGTGTATGACCACTACCTGAAAAATAAATAATAGCGACGGTTCCCATACAATCCTCTTAACATTTTCTAGAGATAGCCGAAACCGATAATAAAAGCAAATACTGTCAAAGTAAAGTAGTTACCAAAAAGTAAGTATACATAACTCTCTTCCCTCTTCCTTCTTCCTTTGCGTCCTTTTTGTCCTTTGCGGTTCGTTACATAGATGTATCAATCGAAGCGATAATATAGAAATACCATAATCGCATTATAAAAACCTAAAATGTACCGCCCTATCTACCTAGACAACCATGCCACAACACCAGTTGACAAACGTGTAGTAGAAGCCATGATACCCTACTTCACCGAACACTTCGGCAACCCATCCAGCATCAACCATCAATATGGTTGGGAAGCAGAAGCAGCAGTAAAACAAACGCGCGATATTTTAGCCAAAACAATAAACACATCACCAGAAGAAATCATCTTTACAAGCGGCGCCACCGAAGCAAACAACTTAGCAATAAAAGGAGTAGCCGAAGCTTACTTCCAAAAAGGGCAACATATTATAACAGTTGCCACAGAACACAACGCAGTACTAGACCCATGTAAATATTTAGAAACACTTGGATTTGAAATTACCATATTACCAGTTCAAAAAGACGGACTAATTAACTTAGACGAACTAGAAAAAGCCACACGTCCCGACACAATATTAGTCTCAATAATGGCAGCAAATAATGAAATAGGAGTCATCCAGCCATTAGCAGAAATAGGTAAAATATGCCGCGCACAGGATATTATCTTCCATACCGACGCAGCCCAAGCAATTGGTAAAATACCCCTTGACGTACAAACTTCCAAAATTGACTTAATGTCATTAACCGCACACAAAGTCTACGGTCCCAAAGGAATCGGCGCCTTATATGTCCGGCGCCGCAACCCGCGCGTTAAACTAGCAGCACAGCAACACGGTGGTGGACACGAACGGGGAATGCGTAGTGGTACTTTATATACACCACAAATAGTAGGATTTGGGAAAGCCATAGAAATAGCTAATCGTGAACAAGAACAAGAAAATAGGCGCCTCACCCAATTACGCAACCAACTATGGGAACCATTCTCAAAACTAGAAGGAATTCATTTAAACGGACATCCTACTCAACGACTAGCAGGTAATCTCAACATAAGCATTGAAGGAGTCGATGGCGCCGCCTTACTTTTAGGACTGCAATCTATAATGGCAGTATCTTCCGGTTCAGCATGTTCATCAACAACAACGGCGCCTTCTCATGTTCTCACGGCATTGGGACACTCAGAAAAGTTGGCTTATGCGTCAATAAGATTTGGAATAGGAAGATTTAATACCGCAGAAGAAATTGATACGGTAGCGCAGCAAGTAATTTCAACGGTGCAAAGCTTGCAACGGATATAACGGATGTAACGGATAGTTTATGGCAGCATCCGTTACATCTGTTGCATCTGTTGCCTATTTTTGATCTAGACGAGTAGCTTGTTCTATGGCAGCTTTTTCTTTTGCCCTTCGCGCGAGTGGTTGTAATTGTGTGATGGTACAACCTGTTAAAATACTCAAGTTTTCTAAACTCATACCCCGCATGAGCATTTCAATGCGCCAAGTTTGCTGCGCTTGATTAATTAAAGGCGCCCCTTCAGGTGTTAAAATCGCGCTAGTCCATTTTTCCCAACGTTGTTGTATATCTGACTGTGATATAGGCGCCCCGGTTTCATTTAAAAATATTGCAGTTCCATTGTCTTTACGACTCTTCAGCCATTTAGTTAAAGGATTATTATTGTAGGAACCATAGCGTTTACTCATTATCCATTGATTAATAGGTACTTGACGGGTAGATTCTTGAGTTGTGATTTGGAGTATGTGCGCGCTCGTATCATAAATTTCATGCACGCGTTGCAAGCTGACTATTTCATCAACAGATAAACCTGCTGCAAATAGTACATATGCCAAAGCATAATCCTGTAATCCTGTTTTTTTAGCTTGCTGTAAAATTTGGTGAACTACATTCGCTGGTAGGTCTGTAACTTCTCTACCCTGAGAAAGAGAATTCGAGTTAGTCTTGACAATACTCATCTCAACACTATTTACAGAAGTAGTTGATGTAGACATGGCGCCATTTAGAAATAGGTTTACCGCATTATCTATAAATGTGTCTCGCTCCCAAAGTTCACTTTGCTCAGTTGTGATAGTAAATTTTGTAACGGCATATCCCAAAATAACTACATTGAGTAAACAAGCAATAGTTTGGGGTGATAAATTAGTACTTAAATTTTCTTGCTCGATTACACTAGCTAAATACTGTCCCATAGTTTGATTCACGTGCGCTAACCCTCGTCCCAACGCGCGACGATTTTCGATAGGGTACTGACTTGCCTCCCCCACCAACGACCGTATCAACTCTGGCACACGCTCCAATGCAAGTAACACTTTATTTACATATTCTCTAAGAACTTGGTAAGTATCCTCAGAAGGACTTGTGGACAGTACAAGCGATTCTCCCAAACTTTTAAAGGCGCCGGATTCCTCAATTAACGCCAAAACTAGCCCGTGCTTATTCCCAAACTGCCGAAAAAGCGTCACCTCATTGACTTCCGCTAACTCAGCTATTTGCCGAGTCGTAGTATTCGTTACTCCTTGAGTAACAAACAATTCAAGTGCTGCTTGCACAATCCGCCGACGGGTAGAACTAGTTTGAGACACCATAAACTATCGCATTATAGATAAATTTGCTCGTACTAAGCACTTTAGTGCTTCTCCTAGAAATATTCCTCAAAATATGCAAGTACCACTTGCAAAAATTCCAAAGCATTGTTAGGATAAAAATGTAAGTAGCACTTGCACATCTCCACTGTAGCCTAAAGCGCAAAACTTCGAGAGTAAATTGCTACATAACCTACCAAAAAAAATTTTATGACAACATCATCTCCCACCGTCCTACAGGATAGAAAATCCGCCACGCCAAGTATTACATACGTACTATTCTTCGCAGCATTTCACGGACTAGCATTACTAGCTCCCTGGTTCTTCTCCTGGCCAGCACTATTTACAGCAATATTTCTACACTGGTTGTTTGGCAGTATTGGTATTTGTTTGGGATATCACCGACTATTAACGCATCGAAGCTTTCAAGTACCCAAATGGTTAGAATATATAATTGCGACCATCGGCGCCTTAGCACTACAAGGAGGGCCAATGTTCTGGGTAAGCGGTCACCGTCTGCACCATGCCCATACAGAAGACATTGAAAAAGACCCATATTCTGCGAAAAAAGGATTTTGGTGGAGTCACATGATGTGGCTATTCTACCCACGTCCAGAATTTTTTAGCCGTGAAATTTATACTAAAGCGGCGCCTGACTTAGCACGTCAACCTTTCTATCAATGGCTTGACCGTAATTTCTTGTTATTACAAATTCCCTTAACATTAGCACTATATTTAATCGGTGGTTGGTCTTTCGTAATTTACGGAGTGTTTGTAAGAGCCGTAGTATTATGGCACTCGACTTGGTTTGTAAACTCAGCAACACACACTTGGGGATATCGCACTTTTGATGATGCCGACGATAACGCGCGTAACTTATGGTGGGTATCAGTATTAACCTACGGTGAAGGATGGCACAACAACCACCACGCTTATCCAAACGTTGCGAAAGCAGGGTTTCGTTGGTGGGAAATTGATGTCACCTGGTGGAGCATTAAAGCCTTAAAGAGTTTAGGTCTAGCCAAAAAGGTTGTAATGCCCCCACAATTGTAAAAAATCTACCTTTAATATTTAAACCGTAGAGACGTTACATGTAACGTCTCTACAAATGCAATATAAACCCAACTGAAATATGAAATAGCCAACTAGCGGTTACTCATTTGTTGCACCTCTTCTACAGATAGTGATAGAGTCTGGGCAACTTGTTCAATGCTCAATCCCATTTGTAACAACTGAGATACTGCGTTTAACCTTGCTTGCCGTTCAGCCTCAGCGCGTTGTCGTTCAGCCTCAGCGCGTTGTTGTTCATCATCCGCGCGTTGTTGTTCAGCATCCGCGCGTTGTCGTTCAGCCTCAGCACGTTGTTGTTCAGCATCCGCGCGTTGTCGTTCAGCCTCAGCACGTTGTTGTTCAGCATCCGCACGTTGTTGTTCAGCATCCGCACGTTGTTGTTCAGCATCCGCACGTTGCTTTTCGGCTTCCTCTGGTAACAACACCAAATTTCCAGCCTCGTCGTAAAACCTTAGCCAAACTGCATTATCATCTTCAATCTTTCCTTGCCAGGTTCCTAACCAAAGCTTCAAACTCTCGCACCATACCCACCCCTGTGGGTTTTCTTCGATTGGTTGATAGCCTTTGTAACTATCCAGGCGCCATCCTTGTAGTGAGTTAACTTTAAAAGGATGGAAGACAAAATAGTCTTTGGTTTTAAATACTTTTTCGTACAAGTCTTTTTTGGTTTCAAGGTCTAGAACTTCTGTTGTGTCAGAAAGTAACTCGACAATCATATCTGGATAACGTCCGTTCTCCTCCCAAACTACCCAACCTAAACGCGCTGGGTCTGGTGGCACATCCAACACTACAAAAAAGTCAGGGCCTTTAAAGTCCTTGTTCTTGACTTGTTGACTGCTATAGTAAATAAACATGTTGCCGCCAACAAAAAAGTTATTTCGTCCTGCAAAGTGATGCCGAAAAGAACGAATTAATGCATTCATTGCAACACGGTGGCGAGTAGTTTCCAATGGCTCTCCATCATCAAATATTAAATCGGTAGGTGGCATTGGGGGTTGCCACTCGGAATCTAAATCATTTACTAAGTCTTGAGTTACTTCAGCAACTTGTTGAGGTGTCATAAAATCTCACTCCGGGTAACGGCGCCACCCATTTAATATTTTGGAAACTTATGTACTATTATATTATCTATGAACTCAACTGGATAAGATAATCTGGAGGCGCCTGTTTGATTGGGTAGCTTGGTTAAGCAAACAAGCGATATAAAGTATTCCCTAATGCAGCACCTGGGCATAATTTTAGATTACTCAGCAATTCGGATACTTCTACAGAATAAGTTAGTACTAAAATACTTTAAAGAACTTTTTTACTAAAGAACATTTGTGACAGAAATTTTAGTGTCACTTGAGTCAACTCAAATTAGTACAGGTAATGCTTCCTAAAAACTGACAACTATTATCTCTGTGCCCTCTGCGCCTCTATGGTAAATATATATACTCCCAACATTAATGGTAGAGACGCGATTAATCGCGTCTCTACAAGGTTTTAATATTTATCCAACCTGCCAAATTTATTAAAAATTAGGTGGGCTTTTTGCTATAACATCTAGCATTCTTTGCAAAGTTACAAAGCAGTTAGGATTATTTGTAAGCGCGTGCTAATAGTGGCAAGATTATAATTCACATTGGCGCTACTATAATTTATCCAACTAAAGACATAACTTGTCCCTTAACCAATGCCATACATAAACTCTTTACCTGAAATCCGTAAATTTATTGCAGAATGCGCTCAAGCAGAAATTCTGTGGTTAGATACTGAAGTTGCTGATTTTAGAACCAAGACTCCTAAATTATCACTAATTCAGGTTCTCGATGACCCTGAAGATATGAGTGGTGAGAGGGTATTTCTTTTGGACGTACTCGAACAACCTGATGCTGTAGCAGATTTTATTAGTCGCATTATGATAAATCCTGCGATTGAAAAAGTATTTCACAATGCGAGCTATGACCTAAAGTATCTTGGTGGTAGCAAAAACGCAAAGAATGTTACCTGCACTTTAGAAATGGCAAAAAAGATTCCCTATCATATATTGCCATTACGGGATTATAAATTGCAAACTTTGGCAAGCGAACTTTGTAATTTTGACGACATTGACAAAGAGCAGCAAACAAGTGACTGGGGAATACGGCCTTTAAGCGACGAACAAATTGAGTATGCTTATCTAGATTGTATTTATCTTGCTCAGATTCACCAAGCATTATTAGAATTAAATGAAGAAATAAGTCCCAATCCACTAACGGATGACATTGTATCTTTAACTGCAAGATACAAGCAAATAGAAGACCAATATAAGGTTTTGCATTCAGAATATGAGCATTTGCAAGAGCGTATCAAAAAAGCAATGCAAGCGCAAAATGTATCTGAAACCTCAGAGTTTAAGTTGAGCAACTACGAACGTACTACGGTAAAAGTTGCTTTTGGTGAACTTGTCAAGCTAGTGGAGCAAGGTATAGATATAAATTTTCCTGTAACTCTTACAAAAGAGATACAAAAAGATTTAGGTAAAAACCTTGAACAACTAAACGTTGATATTGAGAAATCAGCAACTTTACGGCTAACTCCTCAAAAACGTGAAGATGATTTTTGATTTGTTTAACAATGTATTTACTTCAATGTCAAATTAAACACTTACAACTTCAAAAAAGATTGTTTAAATATTTATAGTATATTTATTTAAATTCAAGCCGAATAATACTAAAATTCGATAATGTCTCTAAGGTGAATATCAATATCGAGGATATTAAGCATTTATACTCTGTATTCTTAGCCTTCTTTATTAGGTGGGTTGGGGGAAATCAACTACTCAGGATAATCTACTCATTCTTTATACCGAAATATGAACTTGTGGTTGTTTAAGCGAAAGTCATCAAGGGCAGGCAAAACAGGTATTGTAGTTATCCTGACAGGATTAATTGCCACTACAATCGCTTCTTGTAGCCAAAATAATGATGTGTTAGTAACAGAAATTGGGGTTGCTTCACCAAAAAAAGCACCCCTCAAACCAACTAAAGCTGCTGACTTCTTTGCACAAGGACAACAGCGACAAAGTAGAGGTGATTTACGTGGCGCCATAGCTGCTTATAATCAAGCTATTAAACTCAATCCCAAATCCGGAACCGCATATAATAGTCGTGGTTTAGCTAAGTTTGACTCAGGTGATAAAGAAGGCGCCATAGCAGATTATAATCAAGCGCTGCAAATTAACCCTAATGATGCTCAAGCTTATAACTACCGGGGTAATGTTCGTGCTGCTCAAGGTGATAATAACGCTGCCATCTCAGATTACAACGAAGCGATTCGGATTAGTGTCAATTATGCGGATGCTTATAACAATCGAGGAAACGCGCGTGCGGCATTAGGCGATAGAAACAGCGCCATTGCTGACTACAATAAAGCTTTAGAACTTAACCCTCAGTATTCAGTAGCTTTTAACAATCGTGGAAATGCTCGTGCCGCCCAAGGTGATAGAAACGGCGCCATTGCTGACTACGATGAAGCAATTCGTATCAATCCAAATTTTGCTGCTGCGTATAACAATAGAGGCAACGCACGTGCAGCATTAGGAGATAAACAAGGCGCCATTGCCGATTTAGAGCGTGCGGCAGATTTATTTAAACAGCAAGGTCAAGAGCAATTATCTCAGCAAATTACTAATACTTTAAATCAACTTAGAAAGTAGTTTTTTGCTATTATCACTATATTTATAAACCTGGCGTACATAATTGTAGTCGGGTTTATTTTTATATACTTTCTTTATTTTTAAACTGAAAAATCGTATTTGTAAATACACACATATATAGACAAGATAGATAATATTGTATGAACATAACTGATTAGTTCTCTACTCTAGTTTTTAAGTTCATCAGCGGTATTTAAATATTATTTTAATTGAATCAAAATTTGCATTAAACATATATTAAGGAGTTTGCCATGCAAGGACGTATGTGCTGGTTATCAAAAGATGGTGAAGAGACCGAAAAGATATTGCACTTGCAAACCGAAACAAGTCAAGGATGGCGCCCATATACAACGTTTCCACAATTTGCGGCACCTGACCATCCTTTACCAGGAAGTTCAAAAGGTTTGGCAACTTTCCAAAAACTATTAAAAGCAGGTTGGACTGTAGTCCCTAGTAATAGTGCTGAGTAGAAAGTGCTGAGTACTGAGTGTTGAGTGCTGAGTGTTGAGTGCTGAGTGCTGAGTGTTGAGTGTTGAGTGCTGAGTATAGAAGTAGTAGCGTCAGGCACCTTACTTACGAGACGCGGAGTTAAATTATGTTTGCTTAGGGACTTCCAAAAATTTAATTCTCCCGGAATGTGGGGTGGGCATCCTTAACCGCCTTCTTTAAATGAACGGGCAGGATGCCCTTTCCACAAGAAAATTTGGAGGTTTTTTAATTTGGAAGTCCCTTAATGATGTTTGAGTCGCTCGGCAATCCATATTTTTCTTATTGATTGTCTGGTGACACCTATTTGTGTAGCTTCCCGGTCTAGCGCTTCAATTACCTATATGGGAAAATCGATATTTACTTGTTGCTCATGACCAGGACGACGAATTGTATTAATGTCTAAACAAGATATTATATCCTCACCTGAATTGAATTTTTTATCAAATTCTTCAGCCTTCATATATTTTTATGTCTACTCATTTCTTGTTTATCTTAATGTTTATTATGTTGGGTAACACTGCTACAAAATACTCAGCACTCAGCACTCAGCACTTTTTACTCTTTTAGGAATATTTAAATGTTCTGAGTAGTTCGCGAACTTTTGCTGCTGATTCTTGTTTTAGTGCTTCGGAGGCTATGGTTTCTGCTTCAATAAAGCTTAATTGGGTAATTGCTTTTTTACAGCGAGGAATGGCTTGAGGATTTAAGCTTACATCATCTAGTCCTAGTCCTATTAATATAGGTGTGGCTATTGGGTCTGAACCAAGCTCACCACATAAGCTTACGGCAATTCCGGCTTTATGTGCTGCTTTTACTGCTTGTTGTACCATTCTTAGTACTGCTGGATGAAGTGCGTCGGCTAAACTTGCTACTTGCGGGTTGGTACGGTCGCAGGCCATAACATATTGACTTAGGTCGTTAGTACCAATGCTGAAAAAATCTACTTGAGGCGCCAGTTGGTCAGCTATTGCTACTGCTGATGGTACTTCTATCATTATTCCGACTTTGATTTTATCGTTAAAAGGAATTTCCTTTCGTAGCATTTCGTTTTGCACTTCTATTAAAATGGCTTTTGCGGCTTTTAATTCTCCAATGGTGGCAATCATTGGAAACATAACTTTTATATTACCTTCAGCACTCGCGCGCAATATTGCGCGTAATTGAGTTTTGAATAATTCTGTTCTATCTAAACAAAATCTTATTCCCCGCCATCCGAGAAATGGGTTGTTTTCTGATGGTAAGTTTAAATATGGTACTGGTTTATCACCTCCAATGTCGAAGGTGCGAATTATTAGAGGACGTGTTTCTAATACTTGGGTGATACCTTGATAAACTCTTAACTGTTCTTCTTCGCTAGGTGGTGTTTTACGGTCGAGATATAAAAATTCGGTACGCAATAACCCAACACCTTCTGCTCCCATGCTTATTGCAACTTGAGCATCTGCCACTCCTCCTATATTGGCATATACAACTATCCGGCGCCCATCCGTAGTTATGGCATTTTTATGAGCGTTGCGAAATGCTCTTTGTTCTGAATTTTGCCATGCGGAGCGTTGCGCTTCTATAGCTCTAATAATATCTACACTCGGTTCTACCCATACGTTTCCTGTACCACCGTTAAGCGCGATATTTGTACCATCTGCAACTCTTAATATACCTTCGGGAACACCTACAACTGCTGGAATTCCTAAACTGCGGGCAATAATAGCTGTGTGCGATGTAGCACTGCCTGCTGTCGTACAAATACCTAATACTTTGCTTGTATCTAACTGAGCAGTATCTGAAGGTGTTAGGTCAGTGGCAATTAAAATGGATGGTCGGGTTAAGTTGAGGTGTGCTGCTGCGGTTCCAAGTAATAACCTTAATACCCGTTGTCCTACATCAATAACATCAGCCGCGCGTGAGCGTAAGTAAGAGTCGTAATGAGTACGATATTGATTAGTAAGTTCTTCAACTACAGCTTGCCATGATGAGGCAGCGTTAATACGTCGGACATATATATAATGTTGCAGCGCTTCTAAAATAACTGGGTCGTTTAAAAATAATAAGTGCGCGTCGAATATTGCTGCTTCTGTATCACCTATTTGGGTTGAGGTCTGGGATAGTAGTACTTCAATTTCCTGTGCTGCATCACGAAGGGCTTTTTGTAAAAATTCCCATTCCCCATCTGGGTTGTCTATATAATATTGCTGTGATTGAACGTTTGGAAGTTGATGGCGAACTAAAGGCGCCATTGCATAACGTAAACTAGGAGCGATAGCAACACCTGGTGATGCGGGAATACCTCGAAGCGTTGGCGCCGCTGTTGATATAAATGTTTCATCAGGGGTCGCGTGAATTTGTGACTCATGGAGTGGAGCATCACCCTCACCAAAGTTATTTTCTACCAAAGCTTGTAAAGCAGCTACTGCCGCATCAGCATCGGCGCCTGTAGCAGAAATTGCTAGTTCATGTCCATGCCGTACCCCTAGCATTGCTACTTGGTTAATACTATCCGCGCGCACGTAACCAGTATTTTTAGTTAAATTTTTAACTTTGATTTGCGCTTCAAAACGCGAAGATGTAGCAACGAATTGGGCGGCAGGGCGAGCATGTAGCCCCATACGGTTACTGACTGCTATGTGTATCTCTTTGGTGTATTCTTTGGAAAATGTTTCTAAGGGTTCTTCAATATGCTGTGGCTGTACATTTATACCTAACTGTGAAGCTTTAGCTGCTAAGGCACCACGCGCTTCAGCAAGAACTTGTTCAATGCTACCACCAGCAGCAGCACAAACAACAGCAGCAACGGCGCCTTCAACGAGTGGAGCTTCACAAAGACGGATGTTATTGCGTTGCTCTGGTAATAAAAACTCTAGCGCCATTTCCGCACTCATCAGCGCGCTACCCATATCCATTAGAACAACAACACCAGCATCGCTGTAAACAGTTTCGATGGCTTGATGCACTTGCATGACATCAGTACCAAGTGGGTTTTCAGCATCGTCTACTCCACCAGCAACTGCCAGGGGAACTTGACCTTGAACCATCTGTGCTGCTAGTTCCTGCACACCAAGAGCTAGTTGCTTGCTGTGAGAAACAATGACAATTCCAACCACTGTTTGCCGTTTACTCCTGTTCTTCGTAATAAGCACTTTAGTGCTTGGATAAGATAAGGACTGAAGTCCTTACAACGAGTATTCTTTTATTCTTACAAACTATCGCAAAGACACTTCAACATTAAGAAACATGAAGCGGCGCCTGGGTCTTGATGTCCAACACTACGCTCACCCAAATAACTAGCACGACCTTTTTTAGCTTGCAGCATTGAAGTCTCTTGAAGCGCTTGTTCTGCTCTATCTATTGCTTGCTGCATTGCCACGCGCATTAGTTTACCTTCATTTACAGCTTTTTCATATGTTGTTACTGCTGGATAAAGTATATCAAGCATTGTTTTATCACCTAGCTGAGTTTTACCACGCTCCATCACTCCATCTAAACCAGCTTTGAGTAGGTCTAACATATCACGCTCGTCAAGTTCATCCTTGTCAGCAACCGCAGCCGATGCACGCAGAAAGAATGTACCATACAATGGACCACTGGCGCCTCCAATACTAGAAATTAGAGTCATACTCACTGCTTTTAAGATACTGCCAATATCTCTAGATGAGTAAGTAGGCAGTTGAACAAGTAGCTTTTTAAAGCCACGTTCCATATTGATACCGTGGTCAGCATCACCAATAGCAGCATCTAATTCAGTCAAATATTCTTTATTTTGTTCAATTTTGGTCGCAAATCGCTGCAACCACCGCAAAACTTGTTCAGTATTCATTCGACCTTCTGGTTATAATTATCTATTTTGATTAAACCCCCCAACAAAAACTCGGAGTTTTTACAGGAGCATCCCACAACTTAATCATCTCATCATCTAATTTAAGTAAAGTTATTGAGCAACCTTGCATCTCTAAAGAGGTAATATAGGGACCAATCAAGCTGCGAACGATATGTAAATCCCTACCATCACAAATTTGAACTAACTTTCTATAGATAATATAAAGTTCTGAAATAGGGGTTCCACCCATACTATTAATAAAAGCTAAAAATTTATCGCCTTTTTTAAAAGGTGGGCTAATCAATTCCACGTCAACCCATTTACCGTTGTCCACATCCCACTCGCGAACAGTCCGCTTATACGCTCCATCATCGAGAATCGACAAAGCTAACATCGATGCTATCTCATTCGCTGGTAATATATCTATACGCTTTCTACCAGGTTCACCGTGAATACCAATACCTACCTCCATTTCCGAGGCACCTAAATTAAAAGTTGGAGACATCCGCACAGGAACAGTACACGAAGACAACGCTATCCCCATACTGCGTCCATTCAAACTAACTCGGCGACACAAATCAGCAACTTGCTGTAAATTATACCCTTGCTGTGCCGCTGCACCACAAATCTTCTCAGCTAGTATTGTAGTTCCAACACCTCGGCGCCCTTGAGTAAACAAGCTATCTTTAACAGCGACATCATCATCAATCAGAATATTAAGCACGCGCATACCTTCAGAGTAAGCTATCTCAGTAGCCATCTCGAAGTTCATCACATCACCGCTATAATTTTTAACTATATATATAATACCGACACCGCCATCAACTTGTTTTGCAGCTTCCAACATTTGGTCAGGAGTAGGGGACGTAAAAACCTCACCAGGACACGCAGCATCAAGCATACCCATACCTACATATCCCCCATGCATCGGTTCATGACCACTACCCCCACCAGAAATAATAGCCACCTTACCCTGTACTGGTGCATCCGCGCGGTACACATACGTCGGGTCAAAATTAACTTTTATTAAATCCTCATGGGCAATTGCCATTCCCTCTAGACTCTCGCGTACAAAGTCTTCAGGCTTATTAATCAGCTTCTTCATATGCTGCGACTCCTGACTAGGGGCGCCAATACCCCTTCATTGTCAGATTACCATGTTGCAGGAGACTGAATCAGAAATTCTAACAACGTAATCGTTTTTAATCGCTGTAACAGGTTAATATTTTCTCCATTAGACAAAAATGAATACAAGCAGGCACAATCTACAATAACCAATGACAGGGCGACCTATAATCAAACATCCCATAGACCCTCCTCGTGATAACAATGAAGCAATCAACTTTGAGACTTGGGAGGAACGCCTTAGAGAAAAAGGAGTTCGAGGATTACCAGATAGCGAGTTGGTCAAAAAAATTAATCAGGCACGCACAGGAAACTATGATATTCAAGCAGAGCTAAGACTCGCAGAGCGATATGCTGATACAGGTTATGAAGTCGAAATAGTTCGCCCTACGTCAGAAACACCAGTAGGTGAGGTGCCAGTAATTGATGAACCTCTTAGTCCTGATTTGCGTGTTCGATTTCCGGGGCAAGCTGAAACTGCTAGAGTAGATGTAAAATTCCGTGAACCAGGAAAACCGATTACAAAAAGTAGCCTTAATAAGCAGATAGATAAGGCTAATAATCAGATTAAGCAGTCTAAGGAAGGAAATGGAGACATTATTTTTGATGGCTCGATGGCTTGTTCAGGTGGTTTACACCAGGCAGAAGTCGAAAGATATCTTAATGGTAAAATGAAAGGTAACCGTTTCGCTAGCGATGCTCAATTAAGGAATATTGATTACTTGGAGATAATTTACCCAGAAACGATAAGTGATAAAACCATTTTAAAAAGAAGCTTCTTGGTGCGTACAGCAGATGGAAATGTTAATAGTATTTTTAGTGAGATACTAAAATGAAAAATCAATTTAGAGATATTGTATACAAAACTGACATATTTGGATTTAAAGAAGAAACTGGTTCTTGGGATATCGAATTAGGCGTACCTGATTACCAATATATACCTTTTTTAAATAATTATGTTTATGAGCTAATTCAAGTATTTTTATCGGCATTTGAGAAGTTATGTATACCAATAGAGATTCGTTATAATACTATAAGTTTTGAATTGAATGGCAAAGTTGAAAAAGTACAAGAAGGAGAAGTTTTACTTATTCAAGGGAAAAGTTGTACACAGATTTTGCAAGAACTAAAATTGTCTTTAAGCAATCCAGAAACGTATTTATTTACCACAATTTTTATTGACTGCGACTTACATGTATCTATAGAAGAACCAAAAAATACAATAAACGGAAACATATCAAAATCTTTTCGTATACCAAAAGCAGTTACGTTTTATTTTGGCTTGGTAATGGAACCATCAGAAGAAGATGAAGAAGTGTTAATACCAACAGACAGTAGCATTAGCTTTGAAACTTCAACAGATATTTGGGTAGAGAGGACATTAGACCAGCTAAGTTTACATTGGCAAGATAATCACTTCTATGCAGCAAAAACTCAACCATTGTTAGAAGAAGCATTACGTAAATGGGAAACATTAGTTGGAAAACCAATTTGTGATTGGAACTCTTGCTATTACAATGACCAAATTTTTAGATACGGTTTTAAATCTTCTAATCAACATTCTTAAGTGCAAACCATTTTCAACTTATAACTTTTTTTGCATTCACCAGTCATGTAATAATTTTTTATCACTTTATCTGTTTAATATACAATTGTAAATTTAACAGGTGCCTATTTACTAAGTTATTTTAAATTGTTGGTGCATTAATAAAGCCGCAGCACGTACATATGGGTTAAAGAGCTTCTTCTTGCCATTCTTTTTTCAGTTCTTGTCCCCAGTTAACGTGATAATCGATACTATATAAAACCTCCCACGCATTTTGATACTCTTTTTTGTAATCAGAACGCTTTTCATAGTATGATTCAGATGCTTCATCAAATAAGTTAAATAAGTTATTTAATTGTTTTAAAGAAGTTTTAGGATTTATTAGCATCGATAAAGCTATTTTTTTATCAGCTTGTTTAGATACATTTTGTAAACTTTCGCATATAGGGAGGATGAAATCCCAATACAATATCCTCCCTACTTACTCCTTGCTCAACAAAATCTGCGGCAATATCGTCTTCGGTTCCATTCCACTGGAGCCAAATTTTACCATCCTTGATATCAACGTGTAAAATACAACTGTGAAGCCAATTTTCACCATCCCAACCAACGTAAACTACTTGATAATGGTCACGCTCTGTATCAAAAATAGTTTGTACTTCAACATCACCGTAAGCGTATTTATGCTTACCATGCTCAAGTAACGTTTTTTGTATAATTTGACGGTATTGTGCTAGTTTTTCCATTCAACGATTACCTCCTGTTTAACACCATTTAACAGGCGCCGATTTAGCTTATATGTTAATAATTCTTTCTTTGTGTCCTTTGTGTCTTTGTGGTTCATTCCTCTTTCTTCGCCTTGCGTTATGCAGGGTCTTTTACTGTTCGTTCACCAACGTTCTTTTTGACACATCAATTAGGAATATTTTAGGTGCCTCAAAACAAATATTTACCACTCTTGTCTCTCCCTAGCTTTGCTACGATAAAAACCTTTAGAGAAGGAAATTCTCTCTGTGAACTCCGTGTCTCTGTGGTAAATAAAATTATATTTAATGCACAGGCGAGACGCCTATGCTACAACTTATAAAAAATTCTCCCCTCTCCTCCTAGGATACCAATGGCGAATCAGGGGTGGCACCCATCATTTAATAAAAACAGGCGTGTAGAGAC
>NZ_JBXXZH010000063.1:0-41019 GCF_059640475.1 Calothrix sp. CBUCES-K 9914 | reverse complement strand
GCTAACAAAAAATCATCAGCGTGCCAACCAGATGCAAAAGAAATACCGACTCTACCGTTTGAGAGGTTATCAACTACAGCCCATTCTTCAGCAACTTTTGCGGGATGTTGTAGTGGCATTACTACACTACCAGAACGTAACTGAATTTTCTTAGTTACCATCGCTAAAGCCGCACTGATTACTGACGGATTAGGATACAATCCTCCAAAAGCATGAAAATGTCTTTCAGGAGTCCATACTGCTGAGAAGCCATGTTGGTCAGCATACTTGGCTGTTTCAAGCAAGATATTATACTTATCTACTTGGTTTGTTGACCCATTACCGGAAAAATATAATAAGCTGAATTCCATGTTTAGTAATTAGAATTATCAAATAGTTCATTAAACCAGTTGTTGTTTTATTTCATCAAGTGAAAGACTTTCTACCTCCGCTAATAGCGCTTCTATATCGTGTAATTCTTCAAGCTTTGGTTGTTTTTCTGTAATAACAGTAGCAAGTTGAGCGACAGTTGAAGCTTCAAACAAGAGAGTCCGTAGAGACAAGTCTACTTGGAACGTTTCCCGTAGCCGAGAAATTGTTTGCACAGCAAGTAAAGAGTGCCCACCTAATTCAAAAAAACTATCATAAATTCCTACTTTATCAATCCCTATTAAGTCTTGCCAAATATTTGCTATACCTTGCTCAATTTCATTACGTGGAGCAACATAAGTACTTTCTTTGAGAGTTCGTGAGTGTCTAACACTAAATGATTGATTCTGAGTATCGAGTGTGGAATTAAGAGAATTTGATAAAATAAACTTATTAACTTTATCAATAACATAACTTAAATCTTGGGTTGAAACTATAACTTGAGGAAGAGAACTTCCTAAAATTCTGCTAAACGCATCAACCGCTTCTGTAGATAACATACCATTTTTTATGGTTTCTTTTCGTAATTTTTTAAGTTCATCTGGCACATTAGGATTAACAGCCATGCCCACCTCTTTCCATGCATCCCAATTTATAGCTACTGTAAATTGATGATTTTTGCAGGTATTAAAGTGAGCAAATTCATCTAAGAAGGCATTGGCCGCGCAATAGTCTACTTCTGCAAATCCACCTAAAATTGAACTGAGGCTTGAGATAAGTACCCAAAAGTCTAAACTCATATTCTTGAGAACATCATGGAGTACTAATGTTCCTGTAATCTTTGGCTCAGAAATATTTTTCCCTCTCTCTAATGATTTATATTGAATCATATCAATATCTGCTACTCCAGCAGCATGAATGAGACCATTAATTGCACCAAATCGTTCTAAAGATTTAGAAACTACTGATTGCATTTGCTCATGATTTGTAACATCAGCAGTTAAGATTAAAACTTTTGCTCCTAGTGATTCTAATTCTTGAACTTTTTGAATTTTGCGGCTAGTAGTATCAGAAGTATCATGAGTAGCTAGCCATTCATGCCAATACTCTTTTTGTAGTAATTCTGAACGTCCAACAAGGATAAGTTTAGCTTTTACCGTCTGGGCAAGGTATTTGCCAAGCTCTAGCCCTACTCCTCCCATACCACCAGTGATTAAGTATACTCCTTCTTGCCGTAATCGTGTTTTGCTGTTGATTTCTAATACTATAGGTTCAAATACCTGTACCCAACGATGATTACCTCGATAAGCGATGATTGATTGCTGTGATTTTGCTGTAAATTCCGCAATCAATTGTTCTACTAGATTCTTGATTCCTGAGCTAGGTACTACTACATCAATATGACGACATTTTATACCTGAATATTCTTGCGGTATAACTTTACAAAGTCCTAAAATCGTAGCTTTTGTTGGCGATAATTCTTCATTACCAGTTACATCATAAAGATGATTGCTGATAACTGTGATTTTAGTTGGTTCACTAATATTTTGTTGTCCTAGTGCTTGAGCTAAGTAAATTAAACTCCAAAAACCATAATTCTGAATAGTTTCTAACGATTCATGTGTAGAATTAGTGACACTCCACAAATGAATTATATCTGTTGGCATTTCTCCCTGGTGCCGAATAGCTTGGAACAAGGTGTTATAGTCATCAAGTTTTTCAGGATTAATAGTATAAGTTTTACTATTAACTTGGCTAAATTTATCGCCTATCAAAACTGATATCGTATTTTGTCCCACTTGTTGCAAATTTTGAGCAATTTGCGCGCCTATTCCACATTCATCAACGAAAACTAGATAACAAGTAGAGGTGATATCAGAGGTTTCTACTAGAGGAACTTGTTTCCAAGAAGGAACGTAAAACCAGTCAGTAACATTAGACTTTTTACCAAGCTTACTTTCTACTTGACTGGGTTTTTCTACTTCTACTTGAGATTCAATCCAATAACGCTGACGCTCAAATGGGTAAGTCGGTAATGGAACACGGTGACGTTGTTCATCGGTGTAAAAACCAGACCAATTAACTGCAACTCCTGCCAACCATAGTCTACCTAAAATATTAAGGATGAAAGCTACATCTGATTGTTCATCTAGTGGATGACGTAAGGAAGGTAAAACTACTTGTCCTATTGCTTGATGCGAATGTTGTTTAGCTAGTGTACACAAAGTACGTCCTGGTCCAACTTCTAACAGAATACGATTTGGTTCTTGCAATAACTGAGATATTCCTGCACTAAAACGAACACAGGAGTATAAATGGGTTGCCCAATAATTTGGATTTGTTGCTTCTTCTGCTGTTATCCAAGTTCCCGTGACGTTAGAAATAAAAGGTATTTTTGGGGTATTTAATTTTACCTTTTCAACTTCAGCAATAAATGGCTCTAATATAGGCGCCATCATTTGGGAATGAAAAGCATGGGAGGTATGCAAGCGGCGACATTCTACACCTAAGAGTTTAAGTTGCTCTTCAAAAGCGTCTACAGTTTCATGACTTCCTGAAACTACGCATAAATTGGGAGCGTTGCTTGCGGCTAAAGATAACTGCTGATGAAGTAAAGTTTTTACTTCTTCCTCTTTAAGTGCAACAGAAAGCATTGCGCCCGTTGGTAGTTGCTGCATCAGTCGTCCCCGGATTGCCACCAAACCTAAAGCATCTTCAACAGACATAACACCTGCAAGAGTTGCTGCTACATACTCACCAATACTGTGACCAATCATGGCGCCTGGAGAAATTCCCCACGATATCCACAACTGAGCCAAGGCATATTCTATTACAAATAATGCTGGTTGAGTGATGTTGGTTTGTTTGAGTTGTTCAGCCGCTTCTGTTGCATCTCCACTTTCGTACAATAGCGAGCGCAAATCAATTCCTAAGTGAGGCTTTAGTATTAAACAGCAACTATCCACCTGTTGGCGAAATACTGCCTCTGTTTGATACAGTTCTTTACCCATTTCTACATATTGGGCGCCTTGTCCAGGGAACATAAAGGCGATGGGACGCTCTGTTGGTTCTTGAAAGTGGGTTAAAATTTGTGGTTCTTGAGTATTTAATTGACTTACAGCATCTTCAATATTTTGACATACCAACATTCGACGATGATTAAATTCTCTACGCCCTACTTGCAATGTATAAGCTACATCTGCCAGGTTTTCTTCAAGATGTTGAGTTAGATGTTGAGCTAGATTTTTCGTGGCATTTTCCAAGGCAGATTCAGTTTTGGCAGAAAGCAGTAACAACTGCCAAGGACGAGAAGAACTAGACTTTGGCAGTGTAGGCGCCTCTTCTAAAATCACATGAGCGTTAGTACCACCAATCCCTAAAGAACTGACACCTGCACGACGCGGGGTTTTAGAAACTTGCCATTCTGTAAGCTTTGTATTGACATAAAAAGGGCTATTAGCAAAATCAATCTCAGGATTGGGCGCCTCAAAATTCAAGCTTGGTGGTATTAATTTATGCTGGAGAGCTAGAGCAGTTTTGATTACCCCTGCTACTCCAGCAGCAGCATCTAAATGACCGATATTTGTTTTCACAGAACCAATGGCACAAAAACCTTTTTTATTGGTACTGTTGCGAAAAACGTTGCTTAAAGCAGTAATTTCAATAGGATCGCCCAAACTAGTGCCAGTACCGTGTGCTTCAATGTAGCTAATGCTTTCAGGTTCAACATCAGCGAATGCAAGTGCTTCAGCGATAGCTTCCGCTTGACCATTAACGCTGGGTGCTGTGTAACCAACTTTACCAGAACCGTCATTATTGATAGCAGTTCCTTTAATAACAGCGTATATATAATCACCCTCAGCAATGGCATCTGCCAAACGCTTTAAAGTTACGATTCCTACACCATTACCAATAATCGTTCCCCGTGCTTTAGCATCAAAAGCGCGACAATGACCGTCTGGAGATAAAATTCCCCCTTCTTGATATAAATAACCTGTTTTTTGCGGCACTCGAATTGAAACTCCACCAGCTAATACCACATCACACTGGTAATTTAATAAACTTTGACAAGCAAGATTTATTGCTACTAACGAAGTGGAACAAGCAGTTTGAACTGTAACACTTGGGCCTGAAAGATTTAATTTATAAGAAACACGGGTAGTAAGAAAATCTTTATCGTTACCAATTAACTTTTGAAAACTGTTAGCTGAACCAATTTGGTCGCGGTTGATATTAAATGATAAATAGTTATTTAAACTAACACCTGCATATACACCAATACGGCTTTTACACCTTTGGGAATCATACCCAGCATTTTCCAGTGCCTCCCACGCACACTCTAAAAACAATCGGTGTTGCGGGTCAGTCATTTCTGCTTCTTTAGGGTTAAAGTCAAAAAATGAAGCGTCAAATAAATCAATATCTTTTAAAACAGCGCCTGCTTTTATATAATTAGGGTCATTTAATAATGTTGGTTCTATTCCATAAGCAATTAATTCTTCATCTTTAAAATTAGAAATAGATTCCACTCCAGAACGCAAATTTTTCCAAAACTGCTCGATAGTATTGGCACCAGGAAAACGTCCGGCAATACCTATAATAGCAATCCCTTCTATTTCATCATCATAAGTTTTATAGTTGTCCATCATCTATATTTCCGCCTTGCTTAATTAGTAGTATTCATTTAAATTTATCGTTGAAAATACATAAAAATTTGATTTATTGTTAATTATTTTTAACCAAATATTTAATTTTAAAAATTAGTTTGAAGAGTATAAATTAAACGTTTTTTATCTTGAAATTCCGGACGACCGTGTAAAAACTTTGAATTGTCAATCATTGCCATATCACCAGTCTGCCACGGTATCGCTTCAGTCAATTTATCTATAACAGTATTAATTTCCTCAATAACTGTATTAGGAATTGGTGAACCATCGTCTAAAGAAACTTTTTGTTTCTCTAAGTATTCTAATATTGAATTATTAAATGAAAGCTGATTATCAAATTTTGTTTTTTTAACAGCAGAGCAAACATATTCTAAATAAATCGATTCATCGTTATTTACTTGATAATTTACTCCTTCAGTATTATCAAGTAGGTGCTTAACATTTTCAATAGTGCTATCTTGTCCTAAAAATAACTTCCACTGTTCGACTGTAACATCACGCCAATACTTAACTTTCTTTGAAAGAAATATTTCTTTTACCTGCTCACTTAACTTATTCCAGACTTCTACACCATTCCAGAATAATGTTTCACCACCCTCTACAGGTACAGCACAGCAAAACCAAATTACATCAGATGTAAAAGGGGAACTACCATTCTCACAATGAGGAAGAACACGATGAGTTCCTTCATCTGCAATTTGAACTGAAAATCCATCAAGCGAATTAATATAGTTTTTTGTTGGGTCTATGATGTATTTATCACTAAATTGTGCTGAAAAAGCTTTCATTTGCTCATGAGTAACTCCAAACCCTTGAAAAATAATCAAACCATATGCCTTAAATAGTTCTAAAATTTCTTGATTTGGCAATTCCATTATATTTTGATGATTATTACTAGTAACTACTTTGGCAGCACTAGTTTTTAGCGATTTTACTTTCATTTTCATAGCACATTCTTTAAATATTTACTCAATACTTAATTTTTTATACACTTTTTTTCGGGTAATTCATAATTTTTTTTTGTTTACTAAATGCTTCCCTTTGCCTCTGAGTTCGGTCACGTATTTCTTTAAAACCAGATATTTTTTCTGGCTTTGAACCTAAATGTTGTGTCAGTGAATTAATGGTTGGGTTCTGAAATAATTCTACAATAGATAAGTCTTTATTTAAATTAATTCGTAGTTTATTATTAACCTGAGCTATTAGTAATGAATTACCACCGAGATCAAAGAAATTATCATGAATGCCTACTTTATCCAGATGTAGTACTTCTTGCCAAACATTAGCTATCTCTTGTTCAATCTGAGATTGAGGAGCTTGATAAGTTGTTGTTAATGTTGGACGTAAACCTTCAGGTAAAGGTAAATTACCACGGTCTATTTTTCCGTTAGGCAAAAGTGGCATAGCGTCTAGCAGCATAAAAACAGCAGGCGCCATGTATTCTGGCAACAATTGTTTTAAGTAATTTCGTAGTTTGCTGGTTGTTGGCGCCTGGTCTTGATGAGCAACGATGTAAGCCACCAGTTGTTTATCACCTGGTTTGTCTTCTCGTGCTAAAACTACGGCTTCTCGCACTGCTGGATGTTTGACTAATACTGCTTCAATTTCACCCAGTTCAATCCGGAAACCTCTCAGCTTGACTTGGTGGTCAATTCGCCCTAAATACTCAATATTTCCATCCGGTAGGTAACGAGCTAAGTCACCAGTTTTGTACAACCGTGCATTTGCTTCATTACTAAAGCAATTTGAAATAAACTTTTCTTCAGTTAATTCAGGACGATTTAAGTATCCTCTGGCTAATCCTACACCACTTATATGCAACTCGCCAGCTACGCCAGTTGGCACAAGTTGCAAATGCCTGTCTAAGATATATGTTTGTATATTGGCAATTGGACGACCAATGGGAACAATTCCTTGATGACAGTTGCGCTGGCAATTCCAAAAAGTAACATCAATAGCTGCTTCTGTTGGACCATACAAATTGTGCAGTCCTGTATCCAGACGAGCAAAGAATCGTTCCTGAAGGTCAGCAAAAAGAGCCTCACCACTACAGAAAACATTTTTGAGACTACAACATTTTTCTAGTCCTGCCTCTTCCAAAAATACTTGCAACATTGAGGGGACAAAATGAAGCGTGGTGATTTTCTCCTTAGCAATAAGTTCGACTAAATAACTACTATCTTGATGCCCACCTGGTTTCGCTAAAATTAACCGCGCGCCCGTAAACAAAGGCCAGAAAAACTCCCACACTGATACATCAAAGCTGAAAGGAGTTTTTTGCAAAACTCGATCACAAGCATTTAATTTATAAGTGTCTTGCATCCAAAGCAAGCGATTGCTCAAGCCTTGATGAGAATTCATCACTCCCTTCGGTTGCCCCGTAGAACCCGAAGTATAAATGACATAAGCGAGATTATCTAGCTTCACATCATTAACTGGGTTTTCTTGGCTATAATTTGCATATCTAGCTTGACAGTTACTATCTAAACTAGTATCTAAAAAGACAATTTGAGTTTGATGTTGGGGTAGTTCTTTAACTAAATGTTGTTGAGTTAGCAACAATAGTACTTGAGCATCTGCCAGCATGAACCCCAAGCGCTCTTTGGGGTATGCAGGATCGAGAGGTAGGTAAGCACCACCTGCTTTGAGAATGGCTAATAGTGCCACAACCATTTCTAGCGAGCGTTCCATACAGATGCCAACAATAACATCTGGCTTTACACCTTGGCTTTGCAAATAATGCGCTAATTGATTTGCTTGATTGTTCAACTCGCGGTAAGTTAGCGTCTGATTTTCAAATATCAATGCCACACTATCAGGTGTGCGTTCGACCTGCTGCTCAAATAATTGATGAATACAAACCCAGAGTGGGTAGTTCTTCTTAGTGTTGTTCCATTCAGCTGTTAATTGATGATGCTCATAAGCTGTCAATAAAGGCATATAATTTATATGCTGGTCAGGATTTGCTACGATACCTTCGAGTAAAGTTGCAAAATGTCCCAGCATCCGATTCATTGTATCTGTATCAAACAAATCGGTGTTGTACTCTAAAGTGGCGACTAACTCTTGTTCTTGCTTATGCATAAACAAAGTCAAATCAAACTTAGAAGTACCGCTATAACCCTCCTCACAATTTATTGAAATTTCTGATAACTTTGGTGTTGGTATCGGAACATTTTGGAAAACGAACATCACCTGAAACAAAGGGTTGTAACTCAGGTTGCGTTCTGGCTGTAATTCCTCTACTAATTTCCCAAAAGGTAAGTCTTGATGAACAAAAGCTTCTAGGGTTGTTAGTTTTACTCGTGCGAGCAATTCCCTAAAACTGAGTTCGCTTTTCAAATTTGTACGTAGAACTAAAACATTGACAAAAAATCCAATTAATGGTTCTATCTCAGTTCGACTACGATTAGCGACCGGAGAACCTACTAAAATATCTGTTTGCCCTGTGTAGCGGTAAAGCAATGTTTTAAACGCCGCCAGCAGGGTCATATATAACGTTACACCCTCTTGATCGCTCAAATTCTTCAGCGCTGCTGTAAGGGTTTGAGGTATAACTAATCTCGCTTGGGCGCCCTTAAAGGTCTGAACAGGCGATCGTGGGCGGTCAGTTGGTAGATTTAATATAGGAAGTTGACCGTCCAACTGCTGCTTCCAATATGCAAGTAGAGATTGGATAGTATCACCCTGTAAATATTGCTGCTGCCAATATGTATAAGTTATGTACTGAACAGGCAATTCAGGAAGCGGAGAGGCTTTTTCACTGGAGAATGCTTCATACAGTGCTGCTAGTTCACGGATAAGGATGCCAACAGACCAAGCATCTGCAACAATATGATGCAGAGTCAGTAACAGCTTGTATTCTTTATCAGCTAAACATAAGAGCAATCCACGCAAAAGTACTTGGTCGGATAAATTAAATGGTTGTTGAGCTAATTCTGTAGTGTGGCTTTGCACTTCTTCAGCGCGCTTCGTATCCGAAAATTCTCGCAAATCTACAATTGGCAGATTTATTGCTGTAGCTGAATTAATAACCTGAACTGGTTGTCCCTCTACTACTACAAAGTTTGTCCTTAAAACTTCATGGCGCCTGATGATTTCATTTAAACTTTGTGTCAGCACTTTTGTATTTAGCCGTCCTGTTAAATTAATAACAAGAGGTATGTTATATACAGGAGTGTCAGGAGCTAGTTGATGAATGAACCATAGTCGCTGTTGAGCAAAAGATAAAGGATGAAATGTACCTTTTTGGATTTGGGTAGAATTGATAGACGGTATATAAGCTGCGGTTGTCAGTTGAGCGAGTATCTTTGTTACCAACTGCGTTATCGTCAAACCTTCAAAGAAGTCTGCAACTGATACAGTCACTTTAAGGGCATTCTCAATCTGATTTTTTAATTCAAAAACTTTTAAAGAATCGAGTCCTAAGATGCTTAATGGTTGCTCCTGAGCGATTTTATCAGGTAGTATCGACAATACGCGCGCCACCTGCTTTATAAGATAGGACTCTAAAATTAGTTGACACTCGCATGGAGTTAACCCCAAAAGATTTTCACGCTTTAAAGCGTTTTTTATTTCTGTTCCGACAAAATCAATAGCCTCCAGAATGCTGCTATGTACTATTTCCAGTTCACCTTTCTGAAATTTTGCTTTTGTTGCACGACGCTGTATTTTACCGCTAGAAGTTTTCGGAATACTACCTGGTTTAATTAAAACTACTGCGTGGACTTTTATTTCATGTTGTTCAGTAACTGCTTGACGAATTGCAGCAGCAACTTCATCAACATTCGGTTTAGCGCGGAACTCCAACTCTTGGACAACTACTAGCTGTTCAGTATTGTTAAGCTCTACGACAAAAGCGGCGCCAGCACCAGGACGCAACGATGGGTGACTGCGTTCTACGGTTAATTCAATATCTTGTGGGTAAAGATTGCGACCGCGAATAATAATTACATCTTTTAATCTACCTGTTATAAATATTTCGCCTTCATTTAAAAAGCCTAAATCACCCGTTCGCAAAAAAGGCCCTTCACCTGTATCTGATAAATAAGCATGGAAAATCTCCTCTGTTTCTTGAGAACGATTCCAGTAACCTTTTCCCACACTTAGACCAGATGCCCAAATCTCCCCAACTTCATTAGGTTGACAGGTACTTAACGTTTCGGGATTGGCGATTACTATTTTTTGTTGTGGTATACTTTGACCACAACCTACTAAATGAGACAAGTTATTATTTTTCACATATGCTGTAACTACTTGATTAGCTTCTAAAGCTGCTTTATCAAATATTTTAATAGTTGGAGGAGAAGCTTTCTGAACTCCGGTAATCATCAGAGTTGATTCTGCCATTCCGTAACAAGGGTAAAATGCCTCTTTACGGAAGCCACACTCTGCAAAAGTTTCTGCAAATCGCTCTAAAGTATCATATCGAATCGGCTCGGCGCCGTTGAAAGCGACACTCCAACTACTTAAATCTAGAGTTGCTTTTTGTTCGGATGTGATTTTTTGCACACATAAATCATAGGCGAAGTTAGGACCACCGCTTGTTGTGCCTTTATAGCGGGAAATTGCTTGTAACCAACGATATGGTCGTTGGAGAAAGGCTGTTGGAGGCATCATAATACAAGGAAAGCCTCCGTACAAAGGTTGTAAAATTCCACCAATTAGACCCATATCATGGTAACTCGGCAACCACGTTATAAACTTACTTTCTGAAGAATGCTCCATGAATTGGTAAGTTGTGGCAGCATTGTGTATTAAGTTTCCATGACTAATCATTACACCTTTGGGTATCCCTGTAGAACCAGAGGTATATTGCAGAAAAGCTATAGTATCGCTATCAATAGACGCTTCTTGCCAACTATCTTCTAGTCCAACAGCAAGATTGTCCGTAGTCAACCAGCGCAAAGTTTCTAGACCAGCACTTTGAGTCATTAAAGACCGTACTGTAGGTAAAATTTCTGTTGTGGTCAGAGCTATAGCTGCTTGTGCATCTTTTGAAATTGCCTTAATTCTTGGTGTGTTGCGCTCGTTTTTCGGAGGATATGCAGTCACAGCAACAACTCCTGCATATAAGCAACCTAAATAACCAACAATAAAATCAAGTCCTGCTGGATATAGTAGTAAAGCTTGTTTCCCTGTTAAACCTAGCTCTTGCAAATGAGCAGCTACTCTACGAGCAAGCTGATCTAATTCTTGATACGTTAACCTCGTTTGTTCTGTTTCACCATCTAGCAACAAGCTGAAAGCTGCTTGATTTGGTTGCGTGGCACTTCTAAAACGCAAAATTTCAACAACCGTAGAACAATTGAAGTGAGCTTCAATAAAGCAATAAGAAGATTTATTCATCTCTATACTCACTTGATTAACGTAGATTTTGACCTTTGATAATTAGTCCTGCTAACCACTAACACCACCTAAATGCTAACTAGTAGCTGTAAGCAGAGTTAACGCTCGTTATTTTATTGCAACTTATTTTCACTTAACTCTAATCAACCTAACAATAATTAACGGCTTTAGCAATACTGATAATATCGGTATGTATTATACTTTTGGCAAATGTGTATTTATTTTAGTTATATATTTGCTAAATCTATCTTTAGATAGATGCATAAAATTATATAAAGATAAAAGCTTTGCCTTATTAGGCGCCACTACGTGTTGAAGAAGTCGTTTCTGGCTTTTGAAATACTTGCTGGGAAAGCTATTAACTCGTAACATACTTTATATTTATGTGACAAATGAAGACCATTCATTTAAGAAGGATTGCTGCTTCCCACCTGTATGATCAAGATAATCAAGTTAATTGAGACAAATTATTAATTATCTTGTGTATTACGTTGCTTCGTAATATCATTAGGCTAATTTCAACTAAATGACAATTGCTTCTGTTAACTGAATTGTGCTTTCAAGCACAACCAGGCGCTTTTATTGTGTGAGGAAATAAATGAAGTTAGATAAATTGTTTCAAAGCCTACTGCTTTTGGGTGTAGTTGCTTTTGCAAGCACTCCTGCAAAAAGTGAGGAAGTACGAGAGTCAGTCCAGAACAATAGTTCTACCGAGACGCAGCGCAAATCTACACTAGATAGTACAGGCATCGTTACAGGTAAATTTCTATCAATAAGTGAATCGATTTCTAGAAAACCTCGATTCTTCGTATCGCAAGTTCCAAGTTCACAACAAACAGCAAAGTTATCTGAGGTAAATCAAAAAATTCTTCATTTGGATGAGATTGAGCATTTTGCTAAGAGTGCTTCGGTACTTGTACAGGCGCCAAACCCGCCTTCACAGGGGGGTGGAGTTGTGCCAATAACGTCCGTTAAAGCAAATCCCACCGATAAAGGTGTGGAAATAATTTTACAGACAACTCTTGGGGATCAACTGCAAGTCACAAATCGTAGTACAGGTAACAACTTTATTGCTGATGTACTTGGCGCCCAACTGCGGCTACCATCGGGCGATGCCTTCACGTTTCGTTCCTCTAAGCCACTTGCAGGAGTTACTGAGATAACGGTTACTAATATTGATGCAAATACTGTTCGGGTGACGGTGGCAGGTGAGGCAAGTAAACCTTTAGTTGAGTTGTTTGATGATGATACTGGTTTGGTTTTTGGAGTGAGCAAAAATGCAACTGCAACACAACCATCACAGCAACCAGAGGCGCAGCAAAAGCCAGAAGCAGAAAAGCCTGCAACTGAGGCGCCGCAGAATAAACCTTCGGCGCAGCAGGATGAGCCGATTGAACTGGTAGTAACAGGTGAACAAGACGGATATCGCGCACCCGAGACATCAAGTGCAACTAGAACTGATACCCCCCTGCGCGATATACCTCAGTCGATTCAGGTAGTACCCCAACAGGTGATTGAGGATCAGAAAATAACACGCATTTCGGATGCAGTCCGTAATGTCTCCGGTGTCAATGTTCAAAGAGGCTTTGGTGACTACGTAGATTACTACAATATTCGAGGATTTACTACTTATACCGGACTCAGAAATGGGTTTTCTGTACCACCAGGAGCTGGAGGTGTGACACCAACGAATAATATTGAAAGACTTGAAGTCTTAAAGGGGCCAGCTTCGGTATTGTATGGTCAGTTTGAACCAGGAGGAGTCATAAACTACATCACAAAACAGCCATTGAGTGAACCCTATTATGCTGGTGAGTTTACGGTTGGCAGCTATGACCTTTATTATCCTTCGCTTGATATTTCAGGTCCGTTGACAGACGATAAAAGGCTACTTTATCGCTTGAATACTGCTTACAAAACCTCCGGTAGCTTTGTAGATTTTGTTGAGCAGAAGACATTTTCCAACTCGCTCGCGTTAAGCTACAAAATTAGCGACGCGACAACATTAGGCTTAAGTTATGAGTACATAAATTCTAATGGCATTTTTTATGACGGTTTTCCCCCCGATCAAATCGTCTTTAAGGCTCCTATTGAGCGATTTTTAGGGGAACCCACAAACAATTTTGAAGTAAAATCTAACCTTATTAATCTGACATTCGTGCATCGCTTCAATAATAATTTAGAGTTTCGGAGTACTTCATTTGCCCAGATAGATAGAACCAAGAACTCAATTTTTAGACCCAGTAGCTTAGAAGCTGATGGTCGCACTGTATCTAGAAGTTATAGCAGAGATATTTCTAATGACTCTGACATTTACTCTGTGCAAAACAATCTGATTGCTAAATTTAATACAGGCTCAATTGGTCATCAATTACTACTCGGTTTTGATTGGCAGAGAACTAACAGATATAATCCATATTTATCTGCTTCTGGAGAGACTGTTCCTTCTATCGACTTGTTTAATCCAATATACGGTGCATCAATCCCAACCCAGTTTGATGGAGGTAGCGCCATTTATGATGATAAATACGACACATATGCAATTTATTTGCAAGATCAAGTAACCTTGCTACCAAATTTAAAACTTCTACTTGGCGGCAGATATGATTTTGTCAACCAGCGTAGCATCACTCAACCGTTTGATAGCACTGGCAACCTTACAAGCGAAACTACGAGAACAGAATTTTACAATGAAGCCTTTTCACCTCGTGTGGGCATTGTTTATCAACCTATCGAACCGATTTCACTATACGCCAGCTATAGCCGCTCTTTTGTGCCGAATAATGCCCGAACACGCGACGGAAGCATAATCGAACCCTCTCGCGGGAGTCAGTTCGAGGTGGGCATTAAGGCAGACCTGACTAAGAACTTGTCTGCAACCCTGGCAGCTTATGAAATTACCAAAACTAATGTCCTCACATATTTTCCCGATCCTAATTTTCCGATCCCGGCTGGTGAAGTCAAAAGTCGCGGACTTGAATTTGACATAGGAGGACAAATTTTACCGGGTTGGAATATTATAGCCTCTGCCTACTTAAATGATACATTTGTCAGCGAAGATAGTGACCCATCCTTAAAAGGTGAAACATTAGTCAATGCTCCCAAGCAAGGTGCAAGTTTGTGGACAACATATGAAATTCAAACAGGAGGTTTGAAAGGATTAGGATTTGGTGTTGGAGCATTTTATGTAGGCGAGCGCGAAGCACAATTACCTAACACTTTTGAAATTCCGTCTTATGTGAGAGCAGATGCTGCCCTTTTTTATCGGCGTGATAACTGGCGCCTTGGTCTTAATTTCAAAAATATTTCTGGAACTAGGTACTATGAAACTCAAGGTTATTATTTACTTCCGGGTGCGCCATTTACTGTTCAGGGAACAGTTTCGTTCCAGTTTTGATTCCTTAATCCTCATCCCATATTATTAAATCTGAAAAATTAAAAGCTCATAAATGACACAAGAAAACTCTCCTCCTAAACTGCGTATCTTTCTCATCGTTTGGCTAGGTCAACTCGTCTCTACAATCGGCAGTAACATGACCGGTTTCGCCACTGAAATCTGGGCGTGGGAAATTACAGGTAAAGCAACCAGCCTCGCTTTAGTCGGTTTTTTCTCCCTACTTCCCAGCATTATAATTGCTCCGATTAGCGGTATAGTTGTAGACCGATATAACCGCAAATTATTAATGATAATTGGTGATACTATTGCTGTCGCTTCGACAATTGTTATCCTGCTACTCTACCTTAATAAAAATTTACAGGTATGGCATCTTTATTTCACAGGCGCAGTTGTTGGTACATTCAATCAATTTCAGAGACTTGCTTATTCTGCATCAATTTCTTTGATGGTTCCCAAACAATATTATACCCGTGCCAGCAGCATGGAATTTTTATCTAGTTATGGAGCCAATATTATCGCCCCTACATTGGCTGGATATCTCTATTATATAATTAGTTTATCGGGTATTTTATTAATTGATTTTATAACTTTTTTGATTGCTATTACTAGCATATTATTTGTTTCGATTCCAAAATTAAAAATCAGCAATTTTGAAAATACAAATCGAGAAAATATCTGGAAGCAACTCATATTTGGCTTACATTATATTTTTGGACGTAAAAGTCTTTTAGCTTTATTAATTGTAGGATTACTTTTTTGGTTTCCCCACGACATTGGTGATGTACTATACTACCCAATGATTTTATCTCGCACGAATAATAATTCCTTAGTGCTTGGTAGTTTAGTTTCTGCCGCAGGTTTTGGTGGAGTCGTAGGAGCAATAATATTTAGCAGTTGGGGAGGATTTCAACGTCGCATCAAAGGTGTTTTGTTTGGAATGATTGGCGCAGGTTTGAGTAAAATGGTTTTTGCTTTGGGTAGAAAACCATTCATTTGGATTTCCGCTCAATTTTGTTCCTCTTTAAATTTTCCTTTAAATGGCAGTTCTGAAGATGCGATTTGGTTAGCAAAGGTTGCACCGAACATACAGGGACGGGTTTTCGCGGCACGTTCTTTAGTATTGCAGTTAGTACAGGCTATAGCTTTATTAACGGCTGGATTTTTGGCTGATAATGTGTTTGAACCTGCGATGAAGTCAGGTAATCAAATTGCAAATATTTTTGGCAAAATATTTGGTACAGGTGCAGGTGCAGGAATCGCGCTGCTGTATTTTATTTGTGGTATGTGCATGTTTTTAGTTGGCTTAATTGGGTTTACTTTTCCCTTGCTGTGGAATCTGGAGAAGATTGTCCCTGACCATGACCAGGTTTCCTTATAATCGAGATATATTTAATTGTTAATAAGTTAATAACTTATTATTGCATTAAAAATACCTTACGCTCTTCCAAATGAGCTAAAATTTCTTCTCGCGCGCGCCAAACTGGGCGTAACTTTTTCTCAGCTACCATTGGCAATTGCTGAGTAGCATGTGGTGAACCTAGCTGAGTCGCATTACCATAGCCAATTAGTGCCATTGCTTTTACAGGTTTGGAAAACTCAATTGCAGCAACATAAGAATCACCGGCAACTGGTTGAAACTTACCAAGAGAGGAGGGAGCGAAATTTATTACACGGAAAATCCCAAGGTTTCCATCGCCACCATTCCCTGGTAAATCTACATTGCCACGTTTTAAACGAAAAACTTCTCCCCAAGCAACATCTAGCTTTCCATAAGCTTTTTCTACCTTTGCTGCTGCTGTTTCCAGTAACACAACGGCGCCACTAGGATTCGCTAAACCATCAGGTGTAATACGTGGTAAGCGTTCAATCCAAGGTTTACTAAAAGCTTTATAAAAATCTAGTTGTTGTGCCCAGTTTGCGAAAAGCACTGCCCCTTGGCTATCTGCATTTGCTTGTCTATCCCATGTTTCTAAAACAGTAGCCGCGCGTTGTGCTACTTCATTGCCATACTTCCGCGTAGCAGCAATCAAGTCATCTAAAATGCGGTCAGCTAATTCCATCCGCGTAGAATGTTTATACTTAATCATTTCATCAAAAGAAATTTTTTCGTCTTCGTCTAACATTCTTGCAGAACGCTGCGCGCGGAAATCCATAAAACGCGGTGCCATATAAGCTGGATAATCATCTGGTTTAATAGCGAGTGGAAAGGTAGTAGTCCAAGGTGGGTCATTGGTATTTTGCAACCAACCACTTGGGGGATCAATCACGCGCGGTAAATCTTGGTAAGGGTGAATTTTTGTCCATAAGGTTTTCGATGTATCGCCAGGGATAATACCTTGCCAGTATTTAAAATCACCATTGGAGTGTACAGGAACTTGTCCGTTAAAAAAGTGCATGATATGACCTTTACGGTCAGCGTACATCACCGTAAACATTGGTAGTTGCAGGCGCCTAAGTACTTCTTGAAACTGTGACAAATTCTGCGCGCGCGCCATATCCCACCACTCTTCTAACGTCCCAGGACGGTCAAGACCAACAACCCGCAGTGCTATCGGTTTATCATCTTTTTGGGTAACAACAGGGCCGTGAACAGAACTTTTGATTTCTAATGGTTCCGAACGCAACGTCCCATCATAAAGCTTTACCTTTAACTGGGTAGTTTTTGTTTCAAAAGGTCGAACTTGACCGTCAAATATATAACCATCACCATTAAGCTTAAGTTCATATGCGTCCCACCCATCATGAGTATTTACCGTATGAGTCCAGCCCAAATTATCGTTGAAGGCAATACTTAAAACAGGAATTCCTACTAAACTCGCTCCGTAAGTATCAATTCCTGGCGCCGTTATTTGTGCTTCATACCACAGAAATAAATCTGACCAAGGTAAGTGCGGGTTAGCTAGAAGCATTGCATTACCACTCGCGGTACGTTTTGGTGCAATTGACCAACCGTTAGACCCAGCTTTTGATTTCTCTTTACTTATACCTAAAACTTGCTCTGGGTTAACCATGAACGTGAAATGTAACACTCGTTGCAAGTGAGCTAGTACATCTTCTCCTTTTACTGGCAATACAACTTCAACAGAATCATCAATCAAATTAGGATTTTCTTTGACATAAGCATTTATGCCTTCTGCAAAGCCATCTAGGTAGCTCTTGAAAGTCGGATTTTGTGCTGAATACCAGTCGCGCGCGCGACTTGGGACTCCCATTGTAGTAGTCCATTTGTCAGATTCTAAATATTCTTCTCCCCAGTATTCGGCGCCACGTCCTCTTGCTTGACCGTAAAGACGTAAAAGCAAGTTTCCATGACTCTGCATCTGTGCCCATCCAAAAGCATAGAATGCACTTCGGACATTTTTTCCGTAAATATGCGGTATTCCGTAAGTATCCCAAAGTATTTCAGTACTTCTTGGTAGGGCACCAAAACTTTGACACCCAATAACCAAGACAAAAACAAGAGCGATGATAAACACCCTGACTCGAAGAGGATTTTTTCTCAACACCCGAAGTGTATAAAGCCACACGTTCCAACAGGGCAGAATACTTCTAAAGGGAATTAAATGCACCATAGTGATAAACATAACGCACTCACTAATTACAGAACTAAAAACTACTTTATGTATCAAGTATTACAGTATTGATATCAAAACCTGACGGTTAAATCCAAATTCTATAAAAGTAATTGAATTCATCGTTCATATCCGGTAACGTAACAGAATAAAATCATTGTAGAGACGTGATTAATCCCTGCGGGAAAACCTCCGGTTTACACGTCTCTACATTATCGGTAATTATGGTGATCAGCCGGACAGAGAAGAACCGAAAATGTAAGGGTGTTAGGGGAAGTCTAATAAATACCGAAATCCGCCTACACTCCTGCCCTCACTCGTTGCTACTACTTTCTCCACTGCTTGGCGCCGTGGCAGGTGCAGACTCGCGACTGCGGCGTAGTGCGTTACGTAAACGGCTACCAGAGTCTGTGGAAGACCCAGATTGATTAAACTCACGGCGCCGTCTTTTATTTGGACGTGTTTCCCCTGATGTTCTAGAGTCTGCGGTAACTTCTCTAGTTCTGCGTCTCTGTGTTTCTTGGTTAGAAGTTGTTTGTAAGACGACTGGTTGGCGCCGTAAACGACGAGTTAATCTACGACTTGTTGACTCTTCACTATTTGAAGAAGATGCTTGTTGTGATTCGTTGCTAAAACTCCGGCGCCTTCTTGATGATGTTGGTACATCGTTAGAAGCTGTTGAAGATGTATCGAAACTACGTCTGCGTCTTGTTGGTGATTCTGTATTTGAGTCGTTGTTTGATGATACTGCTGCAACTTGCCGCTCTCGTTCACGCTCTTCACGCTGCCGCTGGCGCCTTTGGACATCACGATAACGTTGTGACCCTGATATTGCATACTCAGTAGCAATATTTACTCCCTGTCTACCCCTTTCGGATGGCTTTAACTTCCACTCGCGGGCTTGTCTGAGATGTTCTTCGTCAAGTTCTTTATCTCCACTAGAACGAGCTAATCGTACATTTGTTACTCTTCCTTCATTATCTGTATCAACAGATACTTCTACTCGCCCTTCTGCACCCCTCTTCCGTGCGCTTTCCGAGTATTTTACATTACATTTACGACATGCTGCACGACCATCACCACTACGACGTGAACTACCTTCATCATCTTCAGTGTTGCTGGGTAATTTGGGAATAGTGGGGGCTGTTGCAACTCGATTTCCATTACCTTCTGAGTTTCGGTTGCCAGTGCCACCATTACCAGGATTTAAAGCTATACCAGCACCACTACCGTTTCCAGTTCTACCCGTACCAATACCAGTATTTCCCGTACCACCGCTGCCACTAGTACCTGTACCGAAAGTTCCCGTACCGCCACTTCCACCTGTACCACCATTTCCAGTACCAACTGTGTTACCTGTACCTGTGCCACTGCCACCACCGATTGTACCAGTTCCACTACCTGTTAAGGCACTTGTACCACCAGGGGCGCCGCCATTACCGCGAGTTCCAATATCACCGTTCCCTGGTGTCCCAGAACCTTCGGTACTACTTGCAACTGAATTATTACGAGAGTCTCTTACTCCTCGAAGCTTTTCATGTAAAGAGTTCGAGCTATTATTCGATGCTTGATTTGTTTCTACTGCTTTGTCAGGTGTATTATTTGTGCTGCGAACCGAATTTGTATTGCTAGCAACTTGACGCTGTAAGGTGCGTGGTGTGTTCTTATCTTGAGTAGTTGTGGTACGTTCAACTGTTTTTGGCTGAACTTTTTCTTGTGGTAGTTCTCTTTGTGTCTCAGTTATTCTTGAAATTCGTTGAGATGGTGCCACTTCCCTTTGTGGTATCGGTATAGGTACTGGTATCGGAGGTTGATTTACTTTGTATGGTGTTTTAACTTGAGTATTTTCTTGAACAACTCCTTCGGTTTTAGGTACACTTGCCGAACTCGTTAAAACTTTTGCGTCATCTCTGACTTCTGTTTTTTGTGGAGTTTCTTTTACTTCTGGAAGCTTTTTATCGATAGGGGTATCTACAACAGCAACTTCTATCGGGTCTTCGCTTACTTCCGGTGCCCTTGCTAGAAAATTACCTATCCCAGAGGCTAACACGCTCAAATGTATCAAGAATGAACCAACTAGACTAAGAGCGAGAAAACCTCTAAGAGCCTTTGATTCTCTCTCACGTTGTTCAAAAGCAGTGTTGGAAAAGCTCATAAGCTGTTGCTACCAATTCTCACTAGAGTTTTTCAGTATATATGTATCTCAAACAATTTGCAAATAAGAAATTCAATCAATAAGCTAAGGTACTCTCAGATTGAACATGATTCTCTTTTTTTACGGTGTCCCGTCAAATCACGCTATTTTCTTATAGTTACTGCTGGACGAAGGCGCCCTCTACTCAAGTAAAAAGCCTTTATAATCATGCTTTACAAGCAATTACGCTCATGTTGACTGAAACAAGGATACCAATTTTTGGTTTGATTGATACCAATGACGGCTTGAAAAAAATAGCAGTTTACTGTCATTATGATATACATAAAGTTGAAATTTTGTTTCAGCTTATTTCAAGATTTTGTTGAGAAATGTATCAATTGGGCTGAAAAGCTGGTAATCTAAGCAAATCTGAGGCTCTAACTTACAGGATATGGGAATAGATAAATTATTTGCCGCTGGTGGCATAGTCATGTGGCCGCTACTCGCTTTCAGCGTTGTAGCAATAGCACTAATCATTGAGCGAGTTCGTTTTTGGTATCGCGTAACCCACCGTCAAAATAAAGTCGTGCGTGAAGTGCTGAATTTTTACCGGATGGATAATGTAGTTAGTGCGTTGGATAAATTGCAGAACAATACTGATTTGCCAATCGCGCGAATTTTTCTTTCTGCCTTAGAGTTAGAAGGGGCAAACCCAGAAGAGTTTCGTTTGGCACTTGAAAGTGAAGCACAGGCTGAAATTCCAATTCTCAAACGGTTTAATAATATATTCGAGACAATTATTTCCCTGGCGCCTTTGCTGGGGTTGCTTGGAACGGTATTAGGGTTAATAGCATCGTTCGCTTCACTCAACCTCGGTGATGTAGGTGGTTCTAAAACTGCTGGTGTGACATCGGGTATTAGTGAAGCATTAGTATCTACGGCATCCGGATTAATTGTTGCGATTTTTACTTTAATGTTTTCTAACACGTTTCGAGGACTGTATCAGCGTCAAATTGCATTTATGCAAGAATACGGTGGGCAGTTAGAGCTACTTTATCGCCGTCGTTACGAAAAAGGAGGAGAGAGAAGTTATGCGGCTACAAGATGAACCTGATATTCCAGCACAAATTAATATTGTGCCGATGATTGACGTTATTTTTGCAATTCTGACGTTTTTTATCATGTCTACTCTCTTCTTAACCCGACAAGAAGGTTTACCTGTAAACCTTCCCTCTGCTGCAACTTCACAGAAATCACAAGTTCCTACTAAAGTCACTGTTACAGTCGAATCAAACGGTCAAATTAGTCTGAATAAAAAGCTTACAACTATTAATGATTTGACTGAACAAGTACGGGCGATAGTCGGTGCAAACCCTGAATCTGTAGTAGTAATTAATGCTGACAGAACTGTTGAACACGGCGATATTGTTGAGGTTATGGACAAAGTACGTCAAGTCAAAGGCGCCAAATTAGCCATTGCGACTCAAAGTCCAAAATAACTTTAGGGACTTCCAAGAATTTAATTTGACCTATTTGACCTATTGTGGAATGGTCATCCTTGCCCGTTCAAACTGTGGGTGTAAGCGAAGGATGCCCACCCCACAAGAAATTTTTGAGTATTTTTTTATTTGGAAGTCCCTTAGAAGTTTAACGTATTCGCGGAATTCTCCACCTTATAAGAAGGTGGGGTGCCGGAGCGCGATAAAATGATGAGGTTCGATGCCCCATCATTTTATTCTCGATTTCACAAAAGCAATCTATTGAGACATTATATTATTACAGCTAAATGCTGTTTGCTGTGAAGAATTATGAAAATTACTCCCAGAAACTTGGGCAACCAACTCGACTTCTCCACGAGGATTGACGACTAAACCCTGCGCTTCCACAATTGCTTCTGAGGTTGGTTTTGTAGTGATTTCTTCTTGTATTTTCCTTGTTTGTTGACTTTCATTATTGAGAACTGTCACCCAATTATTGATAATTGCGCGCTTGCGTAATGGTTCGTAGGGATTTTCTGGTATTCCTCCCCTTCCTGTGGAAATAAATTTGCTCGCAGTTCTTCGGTTTCCGGGAGTACAACCTTGAGCTATTTGTTGGGATACATCAACTAAGTTAGTCGGTAATTCGATTAAACCGCGATTGGGGTCGATGTCTAGAGTGTTGAGGGTTACTTGACCGGGTGAATTAAAATCTGAACTAGCATCAATATCATTAGTTGTATTTCCCAGAATTGCTTTACCTTCAGTTAATCCAAAAATTCTTTCGGCTGTGATATTAATATTGCCTCCTCTACCAAAAGCAGCACTCGCAATTATATCATTATCTTGCCCTGGATATGCGACTACAAATCCGCCTGTGGTATCAATATTAATGTTTCCTCCAGTCGCGTTACCTTGTGCTTTTGCAGAAATAAGACTATTATTTTGTAGAAACAAAAAATGATTACCTTCTAACTTGATATTTGCTCCACTTTGACCGTTATTAATGGCAGTTTCAGCAGTTATCTTACCGTTATTTAAATTAATAGTCTTAGCAGTAACAGTCAAATTTCCTGCTTGTCCTTGAGGAGCGCTAACTGTCGCGCGTGCCCTATCTTTAATAGTTAATTTTTCTGTTTCAATTGTCAAATTACCACCTATTCCCATATTAGTAGCTCCTGCTGATACCACTCCATTGCCTTGCAAGGTAATAGACTGAGGAGCAATGAGTTTTAAGTTACCTCCCTGTCCGATGCCAGAAGTGGAGGCAGATATCTGAGCATTATCCAGAAAATTAATTATCAAAGATTGTTGATTATTCAGTGGTTGAAGCATTATTTCACCAGCGGTTGCATTGCTGGTAGTTTCTGCAAATATTCCACTGTTAGAACTAGTTAATTGTAATTTAGAAGCATTAACAATGATATTACCCGCGCGTCCGCTGCCAGATGTTGTGGTGCGAAGTAGTCCACCATTTTCAGCATTGAGCATATCTGTATTTATAAGGATATTACCACCTTTAGAACTTGTATATGTTTGGGCAGTAATCACAGCGTTATTATATACACCCAATTTCTTTGTGGTTATTTCGATATTACCACCCTCACCAAACAGATTTTTTTCAACGATACCATTTCCACTACCTGAGCGAATGCTGCTGTCAGTTCCAGACAGATTAACAGTATCATTTGTCATGATTTTAATTTTTCCAGCAGTGCCACGTCCTAAAGTTTGAGTTTGTACTAATCCTCCCCGTTCTATAGAAAGAGATTGAGCTTGAATATCAATGGCGCCGCTGTTTCCTGATGATGTTTGTGCGACTCCACTCAAAATGGCGCCGTTATCGATTAATACTGGATTATTGAAGGTTTTGATGGTAATATTGCCTGCATTACCTTCTCCAAAAGTTGTAGCAGCGATAGCTGCTCCATCACTAACAATCAATTTTCCTGCTTCAATAAATAGTTTGCCAGCATTACCTGTAGATTCCTGTGTAGTTTGAGTAAATACACCACTAGGATAAACAACACCGCTGTTATCTGATGGTTTAAGACTTGAAATATCACCACTAGGAATATAGCCGCCTAAATATGTTCCTTCTAGGATACCAGTTAAACCATTTGGAGCAAATAGGTATGCTGGTGGTTGATTAGCAGATGTGCCACTTATATCAAGTACATCAGAAGCTAGTAAAGTAATTATTCCACCTTGACCATCGCTATGGGTAGAAGCAGAAAGCTGAGTACCATTAGTAATATCAATTGACGAAGCTGTAATTTGTATATTTCCACCTTTGCCAGTTCCAAAAGCATCAGTGGTAATGATAACACCCTGTTTGCTTCTAGCATATTGTTCGTAATCATAATCCCTAAAAGAAACATTTCCTCCAGCCGTAAGTTGAATGTTTCCAGAAGCTGACTTACCAGTTGTATTAATGGCACTAGTGACAATATCATGTTTAGACAATAAGTTAACATTTCCTCCTATGCCAGTAGTTTTATTACGAAAAATTGAACCAGCAAAAGAAATAAGTTTATTTGTATTGATATTGCCATTGCCAGCGGTGAGAGTAATAGCTCCTGCTTGACTATCAGAACTGGAAGTATTTAAATCGGCTCTAGTATCGACATTACCATTATTAGCTATAAAAGTAATCGCTCCCCCATTCCCTCCCTTAGCATCAGCAAACGAATTGGCTGTAATATTACCTTCTGTTAAAATATTGCCATTCAAGCTATTTATAGTAATATCTCCTCCATTTCCTGCATTACCATTGGATGCTTCCGCATAAGAAAATACCGTGTCTGTGCGGATATTATTACTCGCTGCCAGAGTAATTACTCCCCCACTACCTGCGTTACCATTGGTAGAAACAGAACTAGAGTTTAAGGAACTGTCAGTAAAAATGCTGCCATTTGTAGCAGTGAGAGTAATTGCTCCACCGTTGCCTGCGTTGTTACTACTAAAGGAATAAGATTTTAAAGTTGGTAAAACTGGTACAAAACCATAGGTAATAACATCTTTTGGAGTATGAATTTTAATGCTATTAGCTGTAAGAGTAATTTTACCACCATTGCCTGTATTATTGCCTCTGGAAGAAGCATCTAAATCGCCAATGCTGTAAATGTCAATATTACCCTTTGGAGCAGTGAGCGTAATGTCACCTCCATCACCCGCATTACCATTCAGTGCTTCTGACGCAGACTTTAAGTTCAAATTACCAGTTGTTGAAATGTTGCCATTAGCAGAAATCAGAGTAATGGCGCCACCTTTACCTGCATCACCAACAGCAGAAAATGTAGAAGCATTCAAATCTTTTGTACTGATACTGTTACGAGCATCAATAATAATTTCACCAGCATTGCTGGCTGGAAAATTATTGCTGGTGTCAATATCTTGAGTTACAATCGTGCCATTGGAAATAGCAAGGTTTGGTCGGTATTGATTAGTCAGTAAAACTATGCCGCTAGGATTACTAATAATGCCACCAATATTAATATTTGCACTAGCAGATGTATTTATACTAGTAGGAACAGACAAAAAATTGCCCGTATCTCCTTTAATTCCTGGGGCTGCAAATGCTGTTGTTCCTGCTCGTATATCTAGTATAGGGCGAACCGTACTATCAATCGTCACTGTTTTACCATTTGAGGTTTGTAGCGTTTCAAAAAGTGCATTTTCCGCAGTTTCTACACCCGTAATGGTTACATCTCCTGCAATAGTTACACTTCCTCCTGCTAGAATATGCAGCGAATTTCCTTCATAACCACTAAAACTCACATTCCCACTTGCACGAATAACGGGGTCATGAGTACTAAATAACTTACCTAAGCTACCGTCTAGTGTTTCTAAGTCAAAATTTCCCCCAACAGTGTAACGAGCATCACCTCGGACAGTGTTGGCACTTCGCAGTTTCATATCTCCACCAGATAAAAAACCACTGTTTGGATGGTTTATGGCAAAGATATCCACATTTTGATTACCTTGAGCTAGTAACTCTCTCCCCGCACTGGCAACAAAGGGAATGGTTACGCTATCCCTAACCTTTAGCGTATTCTGGGCTTGCAGCGTCAAGTCTTTTCCTGCTCTTAACTGTCCCTGTAAATCCAAAGTATCAGCTATAAGTATCAGGTCTTGTCCTGTGACTAAATTACCAGCATTAGTAATAGTTGCACCTTGTGGAATCGAACCATACTGCAAACCTGGTGTTATATTAACTGCTAGCAGTGGTGCTTTTTGAGGATTAATTGCACTAAATTCACCGCGCTCACCAAATTTGAAACTGTTTGCCGTACTCGCTACAAACGAACCACCCACATCTAACCTTGCATTTTGTCCAAATATAATCCCACTCGGATTTATGAAAAAAAGATTTACTCCGTTAGTAGTACGAATTAACCCATCAATTATAGATTGATTACCACCAGTGACGCGCGAGAGAATATTTTGAATATTCGGATTACTTTGAAAAATTGCGGCTTCGTTACTATTAAGATTAAACTGACTAAAACTATGAAATAAATTATTACCGACAGTTTGCCCCACCGATTGAGGAATTGTGTAATTAAGTCCCGTTAAAGTTCCGGCAGTTCCCAAAGAGCCATCCAAGGTAATATTTTGTCCAAAAGCTTTAGTGCCAGAATATACAAAGACAAGAGCAGGCGCCAAAAATTTTGACAGCTTTAGAAGCCAACTTTTAGGCATAAATTGCCCTCCTTGCAATAAATATTTTTTTTACAAGTATTGTTTATGAATTTAGCTTAAGAGAAAATACAGATATTAAATATAAAATAATTATTAAAATAATTCAGAGTTAGAGTTTTAACTTGAGTTGGGATACACATCACAGTTAGAAGTCGGAGAAACAGACAAAGACCAAGTTATCTCCATTATATGCAACTTCAATGTAAATTATTATGACAAAGAAAATTTTGGTTTACGCTACCGATTCGACAATGTTGTAAACCATAAGAGAGTAATTACTGATGTTCAATATCATTAATTTTAATGATATCATGTCCGGTGGCGTAACCGTAATAAAATGCTTGTAAAGACGTTACATTTAACGTCTTTACATTGTGAGTAATCAACCGGACATGATATTACAGCTATTTACATCCACCAATAGATGCGGTCTTTTTTGGTTATCGAGTTTTTGCTTGTGTTTATAGTTGCGTGTACATTTTCCCATTCAAATTTTGAGTTGATGTCATGATTAACCACATTTGACCAATAAATTGATGAATAAGGAGATAACCTGGAATTTTTAGTTGCCTGCTTTGAAGATTCATCGCCCACATCCAATTCTTTATTTTTATTGACTGCGATGCCTAGATTCGATAAGGCAGTTTCTATATTGAACTTGGCTAGATTTAATGTAAAATTAAATAGCATGATTTTTTCCTAATTAACAGTAAATTATCGATAAATTGAAAGGACACTAAAATGAATTTATGCATTTATTGAGAAAACCCTAATTTATATTAGGAGTTGGATACCCATTTTGCAACTAAGTAATATTTATCCCCGTCAAATTCTTTAACCCAAATCATCGATAGTTTTTGTGAGCGTGATGGTTTAATATTTGTAGTTTCAGTGCTAACAGAATAACTTAAAGATTGGGATTGTGGACTGATTACAGCATCCTTGGGAGTGTCAACTAATTGCATATTATTTTACCAGTGAAAAACTATACCTATCTATAGGGGATAGATTTTGGAATTATGCAAGTTGTAAAGCATGTAAATTTTTGTATAAACGCCACTAGGGTCAAAAAGTATTTATACAATACAAATATATTACTTTGCGCTTTGATAGTACATAAGCTCTAATTAGCCACTATTTTAGAACTGCATAAATTGAAATTAGCCATCCTTAAATGTAAAAAACTGTAAATGTACGTTTGCAATTCCTTACACCTATTAATATACTTTCGTGTTGAAATTGTTACCAACACCCCTGTTTTTGCTCTTGATGTAAATTACTTAGCGTATCTGGGAATACTAAATGTAACGACTTCAAGGATGAACACACTATGATTAGCACTCAAGTCAGTATTCCCGGATATCAAATTAGCGAACAACTCTACGATGGTTCTAGAACCCTAGTTTATCGGGGTTTCCGAGAAATTGACTCATTACCAGTGGTAATTAAATTACTGAAAAATCCTTACCCCAGCTTCTCGGAATTATTGCAATTTCGCAATCAGTACACCATTGCTAAAAATCTCAGTTTTCCCGGAATCATCCAAACCTATAGTCTAGAACCGTTCCAAAATGGTTATGTGTTAGTCATGGAAGACTTTGGGGGAATTTCCCTCAAAGATTACTTCGCCAACAATCATATCCCATCTCTAGAAGAATTTTTACAAATAGCAATTTATCTATGTGACACTTTAGATATTCTCTATCGTCATCGAACTATTCATAAAGATATCAAACCCAGCAATATTTTAATTAACCCTGAAACCAAACAAGTTAAATTAATAGACTTTAGCATTGCATCTTTACTTCCCAGAGAATCCCAAGAAATCAAAAGTCCCAACGTCTTAGAAGGAACACTCACGTATATTTCCCCTGAACAAACAGGAAGGATGAATCGGGGAATCGACTACCGCAGTGATTTTTATTCTTTGGGTGTCACATTTTATGAATTACTCACAGGTAATTTGCCATTTATCTGTGACGATGTAATGGAATTAGTGCATTGTCATATTGCAAAAATGCCCCCTTCAATTAACAGTGATAAAATTCCTGAAGTTTTGAATAATATTATTCAGAAATTAATGGCGAAAAATGCCGAAGATAGATATCAAAGTACTTTGGGCTTAAAGCACGATTTAGAAAAATGTTTAGCTCAACTTCAAAAAAATGGCAAATTTTTATTTTTTGAAATTGCTCAACGAGATATTTGTGACAGGTTTATTATTCCCGAAAAGCTCTATGGGCGGGAAAAAGAAGTACAGAAGTTGCTAGATGCTTTCGAGCGAGTGTCAAACGGAAAAACTGAAATAATGGTGGTAGCGGGTTTTTCCGGTATTGGCAAAACTGCGGTGGTTAACGAGGTTCATAAACCCATCGTTAAACAACGTGGTTATTTTATCAAAGGCAAATTTGACCAATTTAACCGTAATATTCCCTTTTCAGCACTTGTACAAGCATTCCGCAATTTCATCGGACAATTGTTAACAGAAAGCGATGCACAAAATCAGTTATGGAAAAGCCAAATATTAGATGCTTTAGGGGGAAATGGACAGGTAATTATTGAAGTCATCCCAGAGTTAGAAAGAATAATTGGTCAGCAGCCAGCAGCAGGAGAACTATCAGGAACTGCGGCACAGAATCGCTTTAACTTATTATTTCAAAAGTTTCTGCAAGTATTTACTACTCCAGAACATCCCTTAGTTATCTTCTTGGATGATTTACAGTGGGCTGATTCTGCATCTTTGAAACTGATGCAATTATTAACGGATAAATCATCCCAAGGATATTTATTATTAATTGGTGCTTACCGAGATAATGAAGTGTTTCCAGCACATCCTTTGATGATGACTTTGGATGAGATTACTAAAACTGGTACGGTCATTAATACGATTACTTTAGAACCCTTGAGCCAAGACAGCTTAAATCAACTCGCCACAGACACTTTAAATTGTACTGCTGATGTTACCCAGCCATTAACTCAGTTGATTTATCAAAAAACTCAAGGAAATCCCTTTTTTAGTAGCCAATTCCTCAAAGCTTTGTATGAAGATGGATTAATTAGTTTTAATTTAGATGCTGGTTATTGGCAGTGTGATATTACCAAAGTAAGAGAAATAGCCTTAACTGATGATGTCGTGAAATTTATGGCATTGCAGTTGCAAAAGTTACCCGAAGCAACTGAGAATGCTTTAAAATTAGCGGCTTGTGTTGGTAATCAATTTGATTTAGCTACTTTAGCGATTGTTTCCGAACAATCAGAAATGGAAACTGCTACCGCTTTGTGGAAAGCTTTACAGGAGGGATTGATATTACCGCAAAGTGAGGTTTATAAGTTTTATCTAGGGATCCAAGAACAAGCTAATCAGCAAGAAGCGCATCAAATTGTTAATTATAAATTTTTACATGACCGAGTACAGCAAGCTGCTTATTCCCTAATTCCAGAAGAGCAGAAACAGGCAACCCATCTCAAAATCGGTCAACTGCTCCAAGACAACTTATCAGAGATAGAAAAAGAAGAAAAGCTATTTGATATTGTCGGGCATTTAAATTTAGGAATTGAGTTAATTACTCAACCAAGTAAAAAGGAAACCTTAGCTCAACTTAACTTAGCAGCGGGACAGAAAGCTAAGAATTCTACAGCATATTCAGCGGCGAGAACTTTTGTACAAACAGGATTGGAGTTGCTGACGGCTAACTGTTGGGAAAGTCAATATGAATTAACTTTGAACCTTCATGTGCTTGCAACTGAAACTGCCTACTTAAATGGTGACCTTGAAAGCATGGAAAAAATGGCATTAAAGGTGTTGCAAGAAGCTCAGATAGTTTTAGATAAAGTTAAAGTCTACGAAATTCAAATTGGAGCGCAAACTTTACAAAGTAATGTATTGGAAGCGGTCACTATTGGCAGAAAAGCACTAAGGCAATTAGGGGTTGAACTGCCGGATGAACCTGACGAAACCGAAATTGACAAAGCACTACAAACTCTTGCTCATCAACTCGAAAATATAGAAGTTGAAGAATTCATTGATCTGCCACTAACAACTGATGGTACTATTCAAGCAGCAATGCAATTGATGGGTATGTTGTTTGCACCAATCATCCAAGGGATGCCTCGTTTATTACCGTGGCTCAGTTCAACTATGGTCAGCCTATCTCTCCAATCTGGCAACAGTGTGGCATCAACAATTGGCTATGCTATTCATGGTATGGTAATGTCTGCTTTTTTGGGAGATGCAGTTGCGGGCTATGCTTTTGGTCAACTTGCTATAAATTTACTTGAAAAATTTAATACACAAGACAACAAGACCATCGTAATGTTTCTGTTTGGCTCTTTTATTCAACACCGCCAAGAGCGATTGAATGCTACAATTCCTATTCTGAAAACAGCCTACGATACAGGTATACAAACTGGAAATTTCTCATATGCTGGTTATTCTCTGGCTACCCATAGTAATGCCAAGTTTTTTGGTGGTGCGGAACTGGGCAGTTTTGTCAAAAATATGGCTGACTATAGTATGGCTTTGGCTCAGGTGAAACAATATTCTGCTCAAGTATATGTGGATTTGGCAAAACAAGTGGCAGAAAACTTGATTGAATCAGTCAGTCAACCTCATTGCCTAATCGGCAATGCCTACGATGAAACAGTGATGATCCCCAAACACCACCAAGATAATGATTTCACCGCGCTCGCAGAGGTTTATTTTTACAAACTTCTGCTTGCCTACTCTTTTGATGATTACACTGTTGCAATCAACAACATTGCCGAATTTAAGCTATATTTGATGGCATTATCGGGAACGCTTTATGTTCCTATTTTTCATTTTTATGCAGCATTAACTTACCTAGCACTCTTCCCCACACAGGCAGAACATCAGCAAGCCGAAATTTTTGCTCAAATGGAAACCCATCAAACTATGCTGCACGAGTGGGCGCAAAATGCTCCTATGAATTATTTACATAAATGGTGTTTAGTCGAAGCAGAAAAACAACGAGTTTTAGAGAATAAAGTCGGGGCATTTGAAATGTACGAGCGCGCGATCCAAGGAGCAAAAGAAAATGGTTTTATTCAAGAAGAAGCCTTAGCTAACGAACTCACAGCTAAATTATACCTGAATTGGGGCAAAGAGAAAGTCGCGGCAGGCTATATGCAAGAAGGCTACTATTGCTACGCCAAATGGGGAGCGAAAGGCAAAACCGATGACTTAGAAAAACGCTATCCCCAACTACTCAAACCTATCCTGCAACAGCGACAGTTTACCCTCAATCCTTGGGAAACTATCGCCAACACTACCTTTACTCGAACATCTTCATCTGCTAATACCTCCACTGCTAGTAGCACCAGTATTTCTGATACCCTAGATTTTACCTCTATCCTCAAAGCTGCTCAAACTATTTCTAGCAGCATCGAATTAGATCAACTCGTCACTACTCTCACCAAAATTATCCTGAAAAATTCTGGTGCGAAAAAAGCTGTCTTAATTCTTCCTCAAGATGATACTTGGCAAATACGAGCAATTACCTCGCTTAATTATCAAGATAGTTTCCAAGGCGAAACAGAAACTATCCTTAACCCACAATTACTAGATACCTGCCAAGATATTCCCATAAAAATTATCAATTATGTCAAGAATACTCAAAAATACCTTGTTATAAATAATTGCCAAACAGATATTCCTGGGTTGATTGGGAAATACATTCTAGAGTATCAACCCAAGAGCATTTTATGTACCCCAATTATTAATCAAGGGCATTTAGTTGGGATTTTATACTTAGAGAATAAACTCACAAGCGGGGTATTTACTCAGGAACGTCTGCAAGTAATTAATCTAATTTCCTCCCAAGCTGCCATTTCCCTAGAAAATGCTAGACTTTATCAACAATCACAACAAGCATTACAGAATTTACAACAAGCCCAATTACAAATAGTTCAAAGCGAGAAAATGTCAGCTTTAGGTAATTTAGTTGCTGGGGTTGCTCATGAAATGAATAATCCTCTCGGCTTTATTTCTGCGAGTCTCAAACAAGCTAAACCCACCCTTTCAGATATTGTTAGCCATTTGAAACTCTATCAAAAAAGCTTAAAAAATCCAGGTGAAGAAATTCTTGCTCATGCAGACAAAATTGACTTGGATTATAGCTTAGAAGATTTACCTAAGATTATAGATGCAATGGTAATGGCGTGTGATAGATTAAAAAACATTAGCACCAGTTTAAGAACTTTTTCCCGTGCTGATAAAGATTATAAAATTCCTTTTAACGTCCACGATGGTATTGATAGCACAATTTTAATTCTCAAACATCGCCTGAAAGCTAACGAGCTACGCCCCGCAATTGAAGTTGTTAAACAGTATGGTAACTTACCACAATTTAAATGCTTTCCTGGGCAATTAAATCAGGTGTTTATAAATATTTTGGCTAATGCAATTGATGCTTTAGAGGAGTCAAATATAGGACGCAGTTTTGATGAAATCAAGGCAAATATAAACAGAATAATAATTACAACCTCAATCGAAAACGACAAGGTAAAAATCTCAATTGCTGATAATGGTAAGGGGATAAGTGAATCAGTCAAATCAAAAATATTTGACCACTTATTTACTACAAAGGATGTCGGTAAAGGTACGGGTTTAGGGTTGGCTATCGCTAAACAAATTATTGAAGAAACACATGGCGGAAAATTGAGTTGTAATTCTGTTCTGGGTCAGGGTACGGAATTTATTATTGAGATGTCAATGTAAATATCTTTGCTCTTGATATAACTTAACTTTCTTAATCTTAATAATTATAAGATTGTTGCGAGAAATTCGTGGAGAAAGTGTTTGAGGAGTGATGAATCCAGAACTTACGCAACTGGCACAATTGGTCTCGGCACGGCGAAGCCGTGCCATCAATACTGAGAAGCGTAAAGTTTGAGTATGCGCCGACTCATAGCGCCGCAGTCAGCAGATACGTGCATAGAGTGCTTTTTCCAATACTCTAGAAAATAGAGCAAGTTTAATAAAAACCGTAGGATAAGCATCCCGCCTGCCAGTGTATTTTTAGTAATTAATTTAACCTTTCAAACTGTATATTTACCACAGAGACGCAGAGGGCACAGAGAAGCTAGAATGTCTTCTAACTATCACTGCTGTAGCTCAATTGGTAATTATAATCACCAGTTACGAGCTTGTGTTTCGGGAAAAAAGCGTGGCAAAATCAACCAAGGCTAATTTACTCTCACATTTGGGAGCTAGGTTGCGTAAAAGTGAAAATCATGATTTGACGACTTTTGGTAGGGCGGCGCCTCTAAAGTGGCACCTTGTGCTGCTTGTAGCAGGGGCTTTACTCCCAGTTGCTCTTTTTGCAGTCTTTGTAGTACATAGGCTATCAACAGAGGCGCGCGCTGCATCTGAACACCGTATACTTATAGCAGCGCGCGACCTCTCGCAAAATGTTGAGCGGGAAGTCTCAAGCACGGCTCGAACGCTTCAAGCACTTGCTGCATCTGAACAACTCGACCAAGACAACCTCAAAGCTTTTTATGCTGAAGCGCAACGCGCCGCACAAACCCAATCAACTTGGTTAACTGTGATTCTTCTAACACCAGATGGTCATCAAGTTGTAAACACGTCTCTTCCTTTTGGTACGCCGTTACCTTCTGTTAACGAGCCAGAAAGCCTGCGCCGTACTGTCGAAACACATCTAACAACAGTGGGCTACCTCGTTAAAGGGCGCACAGGTAAAGAATGGGCTTTTCCTATCCGCGTCCCGGTAATGCGTAGTGGCAAGCTACGGTACGTACTTACTGCTGTAATTACTCCAAAAGCACTCACTAGTGTAATCAAGACCCAGACACCTACAGATGGAGAGTGGACGCGCACAGTTATCGATGGACGGGGTACTGTTGTAGCTCGCACTCGCAACCCTGAGCGCTTTATAGGGCAAAAGAGTACACAGTCTTTCTTGCAACGTATCGCTCAAAAGACCGAAGAAGTTTACCGCGAAACCACCTTGGATAATGTACAAGTATATGTTGCCTTTAGTCAAACCAATTTTTCACAGTGGAAGACTGCCGTCGCTGTTCCTGTCGAAGTAATTGAAGCTCCGGCTCGCCGCGCGATGTGGCTCGTTGTTGGGTCGGGGTTGGCGTTGTTCTTGGTAAGTGGTGTAGGCGCCCTTATTCTCTCGCAAAAAATATCTGACGGCATTGTAAGAGCAGCTACCGCCGCAGAAGCACTTGCTAGGGGAGAATATCCTTGTATTAGTCAATCCTCCATCAAAGAAGTAGCCGATTTAGGCGAGTCGCTCAAATTCTCAGCAAACCTTCTTCAAGAGCGTGAGCGCGAACGGGACGAAAATTTAGCGCAGGTCGAGGCTGCACGCGCCAAAGCAGAGGATGCTAGCCGTCTTAAGGATGAATTTTTAATTACTGTGTCTCACGAGCTTAGAACTCCCTTAAACGCTATTCTTGGTTGGTCGCAGTTGCTATCTATGAAGCAGCTCAAAGAGGATAAGGTACAACATGCGCTCAAAACTATTGAGCGGAATGCGAAAGCTCAGGCACAACTGGTGGATGACCTCCTCGATACATCACGAATTATTACTGGAAAACTCCGACTTAAAACACAGTTACTCGACTTAGGCACCTCCATTACAAGTACGGTAGATTCGCTGCGCCATACCGCCGAAGCAAAAGGCATCAATTTAGAATTGCAACTTGATACCGACACCAAACCTGTCTTGGGAGACGAGAATCGCATTCAACAAATAGTATCAAACCTTCTCTCAAACGCTATTAAATTCACGCCTCAAGGTGGACAGGTTAAGATTAGTTTAAGGCAGGTATCAGAGCAAGCCGAATTAATAGTGCGTGATAGTGGTGTCGGTATTAAAGCAGAATTTTTACCGCACGTCTTCGACCGCTTTCGTCAAGCCGATGGCTCAACTACAAGAGAATTTGGGGGGCTGGGGCTGGGTCTTGCAATTGTTCGCCACTTGGTTGAGCTTCACGGTGGAACGGTGCAGGTATCGAGCGACGGTGAAGGCAAAGGGGCTGCTTTCACTATCAAGCTTCCAGTTGTCAACTACCAGAAAAAAATTAGCACTTCGCTAATACCAAAAGATGAAACAAACTTACTATATAAGTCTCAGCTTCAGGGCGCGCGGGTGCTTGTAGTAGACGACGAGCTTGATGCTTGTGACCTATTAAAAACAGTACTCACAAACTCTGGGGCAGAAGTGCGAGCATACAGTTCAACTATTGAGGCGCTTGCAGAAGTAATTACGTGGAAACCCACCGTAATTCTTTCCGACATTAGTATGCCACAGGGCGACGGCTACGATTTTATCCGTAAGGTTCGGGAGTGGGAGGTTAAGGTAGGTACAAAAATTCCAGCCGCAGCAGTTACCGCCTTCACACGGGATGAAGATAGAGTTAGGGCAATTACATCAGGCTACCAAATACATATTTCCAAGCCGATCGAACCAAAAGAACTAATTGCTGTAGTAGCCAGCCTAGTATGCAACTTTTGAGCTTGATTGTGGGTTGGGTTGGGTTGGGTTCCTCACCCAACCTACAATTATTAAGTTATGTACTCAATATCCATAGAAGTACGATATATGAACATACAACCACCTGTTGTATGAGGAGCATGGGTTGAACCTGGTTCGGAGCGAATATAGTCAAAGGCGCCATAAGTTTGACCATCAACTACTAAATCACCTTCCAATATATAAATTTCTTCAGCTGTTGCGTGACGATGCAATGGATAGTTAACACCAGGTTGCGCGCGTAAAACTCCTACAAGTTCGCGCTTAGTATTATCTATATATAAAGTTGCTATTTCTACACCTGGAACATTATGAGGTTGCCACTGAAAATCTTGACGACGAACCGTTGTTAGTGACTTCTTTATTTCTGAATCATCTTGGGGTTGAGGTGGCGCCAATTCTAAGCGTGCGAACAGTCGGTCTTTTAAGTTTGTAGCCATTGGCACAATAGGGGCGCCGTAAGGAATAGCCGTTGCAGCAGTTTGGTAATAAGCTAATTCTTCTGCGAGCTCTGGAGATTGTTGTAACTCTCGCTCGACCCAAACCCGCTTTGAGTCAGTAAGTAAATCTAGTACGTAAAGTGGAACTAATTCGCAGAAACAGTAGTTTTCAATAGCCATTGGGAGTTTTACGGTGTTTTACGGGTGCTATTCGAGAGCAGATTTCAACTTATTTAATCCTAATCTAATTCTAGTTTTAACCGTTCCCAAGGAAATACCGGTTTGAACCGAAATTTGACTATGGCTTAAACCATGATAGTAAGCTAGCTCAATAACTTGACGCTGCGACTGAGGTAGAAGTTTTAGCGCAGCTAACACGCGCGTGCGTCGCTCGTAAATTAGTACATTCTCAGTCGGGTCAAAATTTGCGGGTGAGGTTTGGATATCTGAAAGTTTAGCTATAACAGGGGATAATAGCTGACTTCGGGCTTGTTTGCGAAGTTTATCCAAAATCCGACTGCGAACAAGCATAAAAAGCCAAGTATCGACTCTGCCCAATTCAGCATCATAACGTTCAGCGATTCGCCAAACCTGAGAAAAAACGTCTAGCACAACTTCTTCGCTTTCCTCAACTGATTTTAAGCTGTTAAAGGCAACAGAATAAATAATTTTGGCATAGCGATTATATAGTTCAGACAAAGCAGTCTGGTCAGCAGCAGCGATTCTACTTATCAATGCTTCATCAGAAGCTACGGGTCGGCAATCCATTTACAGGCTTAGTTTTTTTTATCTGACTACCAATTATACCAAGTATCAAGACACAAATAACAAATGTATAACATGTGTAATTATCAATTGATATTTTACACGGTTATTTATACGTGATTTAAAATACCATCACCAAGATTCTCTACATCTTTTATTTTGTTTCAGTAATTGCAAAAGTCCGGATTGTAGCTATGCAATAACGCAATTATATATAAAAAAGGTTCTCTAAGTATAATAAAATAATAAGTATTTATGACTACCCCACCAGAAGTTAATTTAAGGAATCTCACGGTTACAAATATCTCAGACAAAATAAGGCAGGAATATCAATACAATTATACGCGAATTCCGCCTCTGGCAATGGTTGATAAGCTTCCGGAAAAGGAAGATTTCTCCATAGCTTGGTATCGTTTGTTGGTTAAGCAGTTAAAGATTATCTTCGTAAACACGCTAATTACTAACCGAGGTAATCGTGGTTCTGAGTCATTACGCGACGATATCAGAAATTTTATCTTTGAGTCAGTACGCTCCGAAGCACTTCCAACACAGCTTAGTATCTTGGGTCGAGTTCTACAAATAGCACCTCAGTTACTCCTTGCCAGAATGTCCAAAGATTTCCGCGAAGTTGATGAGTTGCTATTATCGATTATCAAGGACTGTGGACTCTCAATTTTCCGAGACCTTTTGGGTCGTGTTAATGCCCGTTTGGAAAGAGGACATCCTACCGGACATGTAACCAGTCTCAATGATTACAATAAGTTGTTCCCGGTGCTTAAGCCACCACAATTTGCAGCTAGTTTCCAAGCAGATGAAAGCTTTGCCTACATGCAAGTAGCTGGTTTTAACCCCTTGATGATTGAACGAGTAACTAGTTTAGACGCGCGTTTTCCAATCCAAGATACTCAGTATCAAGAGGTTATGGGTAGTGATGATTCGTTGGAAGCAGCGCTCGACTCTGGAAGGCTGTACTTAGCAGACTACAAAATTTTAGACAACGCAGTCAACGGTACTTACCTAAAGTATCAAAAGTATTTATATGCTCCCATAGCGCTTTTTGCTGTTCCTAAAAATTCAAATGCATCACCTTTACTGCGCGCGGTTGCAATTCAGTGCGGTCAAACGAGTGGCGCCAATAACCCAATTATCACGCCCAAATCTGACAAATACGCCTGGTTATTTGCCAAAACAATCGTAACTATTGCAGATGCGAATTTCCATGAAGCTGTCAGCCATTTAGGTCGAACTCACTTATTTGTAGGGCCTTTCGTTATAGCAACTCACCGACAATTACCGAATACTCATCCTTTGAGTTTACTTCTACGTCCTCATTTTGAAGGCACTCTAGCAATTAACGATGCAGCTCAACGACTTCTAATTGCACCTGTTGGTGGAGTCGATCAATTACTCGGTTCGACAATTGATAACTCACGGGTTTTAGTCGCACTTGGATTACAAAGCTATAGTTTCAACGGCGCCATGTTACCGAAGCAACTCAAACAACGCGGAGTAGACGATCCTGAAAAACTGCCCGTTTATCCCTACCGAGATGATGCACTGCTAATTTGGAACGCCATTCATCAATGGGTATCTGACTACTTAAGCCTTTATTATTCAAAGGATGAAGATATTCAAAAAGATACAGACCTCCAAGTATGGGCAGCAGAAGTTCAAGCTTTCGACGGGGGACGTATACCAGATTTTGGTGAACAAAATGGAGGTATCCAGACGCTCAATTATCTTATCGATGCTGCGACGCTAATTATTTTCACCGCTAGCGCACAACATGGCGCCGTCAACTATCCACAAAAAAATGTAATGAGCTATGCACCCGCAGTTCCACTAGCAGGTTACATGCCAACTTCGACGCTCAAAGGTGAAGTAACTGAAAAAGATTATTTAAACTTACTTCCACCTTTAGAACAAGCTCAACGACAACTAAATATACTGACTTTACTTGGTTCTATTTACTACAAAAATCTGGGTGCTTATCCAGTAAATCACTTTCCAGCACAGGTTAAACCGAGGTTGGAGAAGTTCCACGAAAAGCTCAAGCAAATTGAAGCTATTATCAACGAGCGTAATTCAAAGCGTCCATCTTACGATTACCTACTCCCTTCTAAAATTCCTCAAAGCATAAATATCTAAATAAATATCTAATTTGAATTGAAACAAAACGCTTGAACTAAAACAACTGGTAAACAATTATGGAACCGAAAAAAATACTCAAAGCACACGACCGTCAACTCTGGTTATCACGCATTATCGCCAAAGTCGGTTATGATACAACCGTTGGTAAGCTGCTGCGGTTGTGGGTTTATTATACAGATGGTTTGCTTATACTCAGAGCATGGACAGATGTTCTTAACGTTCGCAAACAAAATATCGGTGATAAATTTTACGCAGTAGACCAAGCGATAATACACGCTTCCCATGCTGATGTAAAAGAACTAATGCAAACAGAACCTCAATGGCGAGGAAATGATTTAGGCATTATTAAAATATTAGCTCCAAGTTACATGCTCAACAACCCACTAACCTTGGGAATGAATGGTTTAGAGCATACGGGAAGTCGCGCTGTCATATTACAAGCATTGCCAAACCCAATTGAAAACGCGGATACTTTAGCGCATCTAGTCGATAAAGTTTTAGCAGACGCAGCACAAAAAGGCAAATTGCACGTTGGAAAAGATTTGCCTAGGATGATTGTTTGGATGTTGCACAAACTTGTTTTCGATATATCATTATCAGAAGAAGAAGTCACAGCATCAGTGGGATTTATCGAAAACCTAATTCTCTCTTCCTTGCCCAACTTTGTTAGTAAAACGCTCCTAGCTTTCAAAACTCGACCCAGCATTCAACATCGTAAGCGCTTAATCGAGAAATACAAACAGTCTCCTAAATGGAAAGCTTATCTTGAAACAGGCGCCCAATACCAATTAAACGAACATCAAATAGCTAACAGTCTTTTCGATACAATTCATATAGCTGGAACAGCAGGAACAAGCGCACTACTAGGTTCTGTAATTGGAGTATTATGTCTAGATAAAGCTCTCAGTAATAACGTAGCATCAGAAGTACACGCTGTTTGGAATGAACAGGAAACACCAGATGGACGCGCGCTGGAGCAATTAGAAACAGTCGATAAAGTCATTTTAGAAACCGCGCGTTTCTATCCACCCGTAAGATTTGTTAGCCAGCTAGCAAAACAACCAGGTGAAGTAACAATAGGTAGCCAAAAATGTCCATTTCAAAAAGGTACAAGATTACTTGGCTCAGTTTTCACAGCAAACCGCGACCCGAAAAAATACGAAAATCCAGACACCTTTAACATCGAGCGTGATTTTTCAGATATTTTATCTTGGAACGGCAAAGAACACGAACGCGCGTGTCCAGGTAGGTCTTTATCGGTTGGTATAATCAAGATGTTTTGTTTATACCTGTTCAAGAAATACCAGTGGGAATCTTTTACAGAAGTCAAATGGGATTTTGAAAAAGTCACCGCAGTTACCCCAAACAACTTAATTTTACAAGGCTTCACAAAACAGTTATAAGCGCTGATTGCTGAGTTCTTATACTCAGCACTCAGCACTCAGCACTCAGCACTCAGCACTCAGCACTCAGCACTCAGCACTCAGC
>NZ_JBXXZH010000062.1:0-41028 GCF_059640475.1 Calothrix sp. CBUCES-K 9914 | reverse complement strand
ATACCCGGTATTGGCAAATTAAGATTTGGACCTTTACGAATTATTCGACTGCCAAAGTAAAGGGCTGCACATAACAGCATTGTGTATACGGTAGCGTAACAAATTAAGGTAGTTAGAACATTACTAGGAGGCAGTTTGGATACGGAGTCTACTGTACGGAGTTGATTGTATAATGTCCAAGGTTGCCGCCCGACACAACGAACAATCCAGCCTGTGTCAATGGCGATGTACCCAAGTGGTGCGGCAAACATCCAAGCACGTAGTAACCATTTTTGCTCAGTAATATTTTCCGTTGAAAGTTTGCCCCGTAACCATTGCAATGTAGTTAATAACATTAGTCCAGCTAGTGCAAACCCTATCCCTACCATTGTTCGGAATGAGTAGTAAATTAGACCAACAAGATGCGGTCTATTTTCTGGTTTAAATTCTTTTAGACCTAAGACAGGTTCGGAAAGCTTTGGTTTGAATTCAAGCACATAACCTAATCCATTGGGTACGGAGAGTTCCCAATCGTTTTTTTCTGCTTTGTCATTAGGTAATGCTACTAAGCTGTAATCAGCAGATTGCCCTGCGGGTATTGTTTGCCAACGTGCTTCCATTGCTGCGAGTTTGGCAGGTTGACGATGATATACCTGTTCGGCACTCAAATGTCCGATATAGATTTGTAATGGCGCTACTGCAATTACAGCAGCGATAACTATTTTTAAAGACCGCGAGAAAAAGGCAGGATTACGCTTGTTTAAAATATACCAAGCGCTAATGCCGCCAATTACAAACAGCGAAGTCTCCAATGTTGCAAAAAACATGTGGAGAATGCTTACTTTCATGAATGGATTGAATATCGCCTCGAAGTAGTCGCTGATGATAAACTTGCCATCAACCAATTTACCTCCCGCAGGAGTTTGCATCCACGAGTTTGCTACCAATATCCAAAATGTGGACATGTTGGCACCGACTGCAACTAAAATTGTTGAAGCATAATGGATGATTGGATTGACTCGTTCCCAGCCAAATACCATGATTCCTAAAGAAGCAGCTTCCAGCATGAATGCCCAAGTGGCTTCAAACCCCATGATACTGCCAAAAAAATTCCCGACCGCTTCAGAAAATGGCGCCCAGTTAGTTCCAAATTGGAATTCCATCGGAATCCCAGTTGCTACCCCGATTCCAAAGTTGAGAATATATAGCTTCGACCAAAAACGCGCATGGTAATAGTAATCACTGTTGCGAGTTTTCAGCCATAAGCCTTCCACAATTACCAGATAAATGCCCATGCCAGTAGTTAGCACAGGCCAAAGCATATGAAACAAAGCTGTCAGCGCAAACTGCATTCGCGATAAGACAACGGTATTTTCCAAGAACATACTGTATCGCCTTCTAAAGGTCAGCTACTCAGTAGTAATTTTGTCGTTTTTTTGAAAAACAGTGGTTTATCTTAATACGAACTTAAGCCTGATTTGACTTCGTGTCACATGTGGAATGAGGTTTTAGTTACGGATAAACTACGTCTGCAACTACAACTGGTGTATTTTTATACTTATCTTCCAATTGTTGTTTAACGTTTGCATTCCAAGATAAATTGTATTCTTGCTGTATTGCGTTGGCGTTAAATGGGCGCACTTCACCAAGTACTGTAACTTGCTGACCTTGATTAAGTGGAATTTTATGTGATGTTAATACAACAGGTAGGTCTTTACCCTTAATCCACTGATCTTTATTTAATGTAATCAAATCAGAACCTTCAGTTTTTTCAACCTCACCTGTAACCGCAACTGTTTTCCCGTTGTATTTCTGTGGATTTTGGGCTACTTGATCTGGTTGAGGCGCCAAAGCAATATTTTGAGCAACAAGTACAGGTCGTCTGATATAGCCACTGTACACGTCGTCATTCAAATTCAACTTGTATTCGCGTTCAATATCTGAAATGGAAAAGTCCCGTACCTGACCTATAATCTGCACTTCAACATTACCAGCAGGTACATTAAACGGTTTTTTCGTTGCATTTACAACTAAAAGCGGTTCTTGCTGTGCAAACATTCCATCCTTCAAAGTGAATGAATTCGCGTCAAGCTTTTGAGATGGTTTACTTTTTATCGTTACTGTTTTGCCTATGAAATCTCTGTAGTTACCAGCGACTTCAGCAGCACTGACTGGTCTTGCTGGTGAGGAAGCACTCTGCTGACCAGAGTTACCACTTTGAGCTGTAAACGCAAGAATAACTAGAGATGTAATTACTCCGATGTCCCATATACTTTGAACAACTCCACGTCGTCTGGGACTTCTATCTGTTTCAATTTGGTAAGTCATAGTCAAAAACTCAATAATCTTTTGGTAGTAAAGAATCGACAACAACAGAGCAAGTTTGATTCAACTTGCTGCGTTCTTATTGCGTCAACCCTGGTGAATTAACTAAAATTGCCTAATTTGTCGTGCAGTACGAAGTAAAGAAAAGAATATATATTTGCACCCGCTACATCCGTACTGCTCCTGATTCAGCCTTCACTGTTTTGAATCTAATAGGGCAACTAACTGCGTTTTGTTCTGTTTTTTGTTATCAATGACTGCTCACACCATGCGATGCACTTCGCGTCAAAGCGCAAAAGCGTAACTATTCCTCTAACTCAAGTTTATTAAAGTGTCACCATTGCTTTCGCTTAGGCTCCTGCTATCTAAGATAAAGGGCTAGACTCTTTGTTAACTCTCCCAACAGAATGGAGAGAGCTTCTACCCTTAGTATGAATATTATATATTAACTTTGCAAAAAAATTTATAAAAAAATTTAAATCTTTATACGCTTATTTAATCTATGTTTAATTTCTCTGTTTAAATAAAAATTATTAAATTTAACTTAAGAGATAGCAATTTTGTGAGGTGCGTGAAGGCTACAACTCTTATAACTACGTTGAAGTCTGCTGGTAGCCTTCACGCACCCTACGAGGGAAATATGTTAAAAGATGTAAAGAAAGATATTTAATGGCGATAAACAAACTACACAAACTATAATGACTGCGACATCATCAAAGACAGATAACACTCTATCAAATGTATCTACACAAAAAACTTCAGTAGAAATCTCCAGTAATCCATCTGTCGCAAGTATGAGTGCGGGTGGTAGTGATTCAAATCGCTTTGATGTTTTGGAAGTCTGGTATCCTGTGCATTACGTTCGCGATTTAGATAAATTGGCGCCGACTAAGTTTACCTTGCTAGGTCAAGATATAGTTATCTGGTGGGATAATAATACGCAAAGCTGGAGCGTATTTGAAGACAAGTGTCCACACCGTTTGGCGCCATTGTCAGAGGGTAGAATTAATCAGAATGGGCTTTTAGAGTGTCCATATCATGGTTGGACATTTGCTGGCAACGGAGAATGTCAAGATATTCCACAGCAACCAGCATCAGGACAAGCGCAAACCTCAAAGCGCGCGTGTGTAAAATCATTACCTACAAGCGTTCATCAAGGACTTTTGTTTGTCTATCCCGGAAAACCGGAAAATGCAGCTAATACCAAAGCTCCTATCGTCGAACCATTAAATGAAACTGTAGATGATTGGGTATGCATTGATACATTTCGCGATTTGCCTTACGATGCGCTAACGTTAATGGAAAACGTCTTGGATGCAAGTCATGTACCGTATACGCACCATCGTTCGGTAGGAAATCGTGCGAATGCTGCACCTGTAGAGTTAGAAGTCGTTGAAGCGGGTAAATATGGATTTAAAGGTAAATGGGAAGAAGGACCACGACGTGGAACTTTAGGGCGCCAAGATACAACTTTTGTGGCGCCGGGTTTGATGTGGCATGATATAACATCGAAGCAGTTTGGCAGAACAATGACCGTAGTTTACGCAACTCCGATTCGTAAAGGTGAGTGTAGATTGTTCGCACGCTTCCCATTCAAGTTTTCCTCACCGATACCGCGTTTAATATTTAAGATTACACCACGTTGGTATTCACACATTGGACAAAATAACGTTTTAGAAGACGACCAAATTTTCCTTCATTTTCAAGAACGTTATCTTGAACAAGCTGGAGGAAGTGCAAATTATACCAAAGCTTTCTATCTACCTACTGCTGCGGATACTTTTGTAACTCAGTTACGTCAGTGGGTAAACGAATACAAAGTAGATTTTTTCCCCGGACAAATATTAGCACAATCCACAAAAACCCGTCCTGAGTTAATGGAAAGGTATCACTCACATACGGTTTATTGTAGTAGCTGTAGTCAGGCACTAAGACGTATACAAAAAATTCGCACGGTAATTGGATTTACAGGCGCCACGTGGGCATTGATCCCAGTGTTAAGCCAGCTTACCTCTAGCATTACAGCTACAAGCATCGCATCACTAACTTTTCTCGTTTTTAGTTTCACATGGTTCAGGCTTGGTAAACTTGAAAAAGAATTTTACCAAGGTCGATTAATTCCTCCGCGCAACCTACCCGAAAAACCCAAAAAGTAAAATTCCCCGTAGGATAGGCATCTTGCCTGTCCGAACATCTTGCCTGTCTTACTTCTTCCAAGGTAACTTTGTCCCCATCTCAGTCCAAGCAGAAAAAACAAGATAAAGGATAAACACAACAGCACTAGCTAAAAACAGAACAACATCATTATTCATAATTAATTACGTATTAACGTATACAATAAAAGTTTATCATTAACAACAGTCAATACATGTAAAACCCTATCTTTTGATAGATTAAGCATTTAGCAATCATGCGTTGAATAAAAAGTAATGCTTCTTGAATTTTGAAACCCAGTACCCAAGATTGCATTTTTAAATCTAAAAAAGATTTGTAAAAGTAAAGGATATTTTCTCACATGGTTGACATCAACACTATGCGCGCGGCAGAACGCTACTGTGCTTTAGGAATTGGAATTTTATTTTTAGTTCTTGGTATAGCCGGATTTATTCCAGCTTTTGTTTCTATACCTGGAACAGATGTTTCTTATGTACCAGCACATGAGGCTCCAAATGCTTATGCCGCTGGCTTTGGATATCTTTTTGGACTATTTCCAACCAATTTTTTGCATAACCTTGTTCACTGTGCTGTTGGATTATTAGGAATTACTTCTTATTTGACTCACGCAGGTGCTAGACAGTATAACCGCATATTTTTTGTTGCTTACATCGTAATTGCCATAATGGGTTTATTACCATTCACGAAAACGCTTTTTAATTTGATGCCATTATTCGGCTACAATGTTTTCCTCAATGCAGCTAGTGCTTTTGCTGCTGCATATTTTGGTTTCGTCTTACCACCAAAGCTTGCTGGAGGAAACGTGTCTCAAAATGTCTAACGTTATGATTTGATATTACAATTGTAGAGACGCTATATATTGCGTCTCTAACATATTTAGCTAACCAGGATTGTAACCCATTACTTGTTCTAGGAGTGCAACAACATCGCTGCGACTAAGTTTTTCTTTGCCGTGTGCGATGGCTTCGAGAGTACCATAAGCTAAGGTTAGGGGTATTTGGCAAAAGTCTAATGCTGGACTGTTGGCAGGAAGCGAAGCGTTGTAGGCATCTGCTAAAGCCAAATTTCTACGCGCGTAAGCTTGCATTTTGTCAGCATTCCAACCTTTGGGTAAGAAGTTAACGCCACGAGTTGAATCTTCGCTATGATTGCGGATAATGTTTACTGCTTGTAATCCTCGACCAAAACCAATTGCTAAAGTTCTATTGGTTTGTATCCCATCGTACCAAGACCATAAATCTGAAAGCAATAACCCAACGGCGCCAGCAACTCCAAACGTGTAGCGGTCTAAATCTGACTCATCGTTTATCCTCCAGTTTCGTTCTGCCCAGTACGCCATTCGGTCGGACATTGCTGCGGTAGCATCCCAAATTCTAGGTGCAATGCTCTCAGGCGCCAATATCAACCACTCACGCAGTCGAAGAGTAACTTCTTCAAGCTTGCTCTCGTATCCAAAAAACTCCTCATTAAAAGCATCAACTCCAAACCCGTCAACTCCAGCTTGTAAAGTTAAGCTAATACTTCGTAGCAATTGTGATTTAATTTTGTTATCAAGTTCTGAATCATCCTCGATTTGGTCAATAGCGCGCATACACAAATATGCTGAAGCGACAGCTTCCTGCAAGCCTCGTGGTAAACGAACTATGGGGATATAAAAAGTCCGGCTAGTCTCTTTCAATAACTGTAAAGCATCTGTGCGTAAATCCATTTGTTACACTCCTCTGGTTATTTTCCCCCACTTGCAGTTTCCTGCCTTCTAAATATTATTTACACATATTTAAGTAAAACTTAAGCATTTTTTAGCTATTATAAAGTTTATTTATATTTTGTCATCTAGTTTGCAACTAGAAGCTTAAGGGCAAGCCATAAAGTTGCTGTCTCATCATAAATAAGACGCTTAAAAAAGTTAAATTTTAGCTTGTTTTGTGCCGCATTTAATGATATGGGCAGGACTTTTACATTGCCTAACACTCCTTGTTAATTACGGCAAAATGATTATACAGATATCTGAAATATATCTACATACTATATTTTCTCGACTTTCTACTATTATGATTTTTTACGCACACTTTCTTTTAAAGTGCAACCACATTCACAATAACTTTAAAGAAATATTTTATACAATTATTACTGACTAGAGTGAATGTTGAGCTATGGTTTTGGTACGTTTGCAAAATCAGTACATAAACTCCTTTATAGACAGGATTACTTTTATAAAAGTTCCCAAGAGCATATCATGCTTTTGTATGCTTGGGAATATTTTTATGCAATTGAATTAAAACAAGATTGTTTTATATGAACTATACAATATTGCTTTTCAATGCTAATAGAAAAAAATATTTTTGTAGCAAGCTAATGCTGTATCTAAAGCGATTAAACTCTTTGAATGCTAGTGGTCTGTTGTCAGTAATTTTGGTGGGTTTGTAGTAAGCACTTCAAAGCTTGAATTAAGGACTAAAGCCCTTACTACGAAACCAAAATCACGTTATGAGTGCTTGATAGCGACCAAGAGCAAGCAAAGGAAAGTACTGTTGGTATAAATGATACTTTAGATAGAAATGACCGGGAAAACCTGTTCCTGTAAAATCGTCTTCGTTCCAAGTACCATCACTTAGCTGAGTTGCAACCAAGTAATCTACACCATGTCTAATCGTATCTATAGCATATTTACCAGTTGCTTGACCAGCAGACAGTAAACCTAATAGTGCCCAAGCGGTCTGCGATGCGGTACTACGTCCTTTGCCTTTTAAGCTGGGGTCATCATAGCTGCGGCAAGTTTCACCCCAACCACCATCGGTATTTTGACAGCTTATCAACCAAGCGGCGCCTCGTTGAATACTTGTTTTTTGAGATGGCGCCATACTCGCTAAAGCAGAAAGGGCGCCACTAGTCCCATAGATGTAATTTACACCCCAGCGTCCAAACCAACATCCCTCAGTTTCTTGCTCTTTCAACAAATAATCAAGCGCACGGTCAAAATCATCTTGATTTATTGATAAATCACAGCAACCGAGCATTTCAAGAACGCGTGCGGTTACATCTGCTGTGTTCGGGTCGATCATGGCTTTAAGATCACCATAAGGAATCATATTCAGCCAATCAGAATCATTATTGACATCAAATGCAGCCCAACCACCTTGTTTACACTGCATCGTCGCGACCCAATCTATTGCCCGTGTCATTGCTACTGCTTTGAGTTTCTCATTTGGAAGTTTCGCAAGAGTTAATGCCATGACAACTACAGCTGTGTCATCTACATCAGGGTAGAACTTATTATCAAATTCAAATGCCCAGGCACCTGGTTTACCATGACTATTTTTTACTGCCCAGTCTCCGTACTCAAAGATTTGCTTAGAAAGTAACCATTCACCAGCGCTTACAATGTCTGGATGGTCAGGCGCCAAACCTGACTCAATTAACGCGCGTATTACCCAAGCAGTATCCCAAACTGGTGAAATACAAGGTTGTACACGGTATGAATCAGCTGTTTCAATGGCAAAATTATCAATAGCTTTGAGTCCACGCACTACTATCGGGTCGTTGACATCATAGTTAAGCGCGCGTAATCCCAGAAGCGAATTGAGCATTGCTGGAATAATTCCACCCCAATCTCCCGTCACTTCTTGCCGTTCTAAAATCCATTTTTCAGCAGCTTGAACTCCAAGAGAGCGAAAAGGCACCAAGTTTAAGCTTTCGCCAAGTTTGAAAGCTTCATCTACTGCTAAAAATATGTCAGTCCAATCATTATTACGTGGTAGTTCATACTTGACATTATCTATACCTTCTGTATAAAGTTCATTCAAACTGATGCCGGGATGGGTTACATATACAGGTTTACGGTCAATGACAATCAGTAAAGGCACGGTACTAGAACGTGCCCAACTAGACATTTCATAGATATTAAATATGAAATCATCTGGCAGCAGCATTATCCAAGGAGGAAGTGAAGGAATACCGCGCCAGCTATAACAGCCGATTAATGCTAAATGCAGCTTAGTAAAGATTCGTGTTTTACTAATACCGCCTTTCTCTAAAATAAATCTACTGGCTCTAAGTAAGGCTGGGTCTGTTTCGGCAACACCCAACAACTTCAGCGCCATATACGCTTCGACTGAGGTGCTTAAATCTCCACCATCACCATAAAAAAGTTCCCAACTGCCATTAGAACGTTGTTGGGAGCGAAGATATTTTTCAATCTTGTGTAAAGGTCGAGTGTTGTCTGTACCCCAAATCTTGTGAAGTAGAACAACTTCTGCTGTAATGGTGACATTCGATTCTAATTCAGCCCACCAATAACCATCGGGGTATTGAATCGACAAAAGATAATTTTGACTGTTTGCAATTGCTGCTGGGACTTTTGATAAAGTTACCCTATCTTGAGTTTGCATGAAATACTACTCAGCCTCAAAATCGAAACTAGTATGAATGCGGCACACTCAGAATACAAGTGTTATCTCGCGCCTAGAGAGAAACCGTATTCTCCCACGTAAAAGCAGTTATAAGCAAGAGTACTATGACACTTATTGAATTGGTTCTTACATTACTAACCGTATTGATTTGGATAGGACTACTGATTTTTAGAGGAGGGTTTTGGGTTCATAATGAAAAACTTGAGGATACACAGTCCGATTTTAAGTTTTTCCCTAGCGTTTGTGCTATAATACCCGCGCGCAACGAAGCAGAATTATTACCCATAACTTTAGAATCTATATTACGTCAAGATTATTCAGGGACATTAAATATAGTTTTGGTCGATGACAACAGTAGCGATGGTACTGCTGAGGTGGCATTGAAAACTGTCACAAAACTTAACAACACTCAACAATTGCATATTGTTAATGCTTTACCATTACCACCTGGTTGGTCAGGTAAACTTTGGGCTGTTGAACAAGGTCTTCGCTTTTCTAGTACTTTTAACCCTGATTATTACTTACTAGCAGATGCAGATATTGAGCATGATTATCGCAATCTGAGTAATCTCGTTAAAAAAGCTACTCAAGACAATTTAGACCTTGCTTCAGTAATGGTGAGATTACGATGCGAAAGTTTTTGGGAAAAGTTATTGATTCCAGCTTTTGTATTTTTCTTTCAAAAACTTTATCCTTTCCGTTGGGTAAACGACCCTAGTAAATCTACTGCCGCTGCTGCTGGTGGTTGTATATTAATTCGTCGTGATGCCCTCGAACGCATTGGTGGAATTCAAGCTGTTAAACAAGCATTAATTGATGATTGTGCCCTGGCAAATGCAATAAAAACAGTAACCCCAACTCAGCACTCAGAACTCAGCACTCAGCACTCAGCACTCAGAAATCCAATCTGGTTGGGACTAAGTTCTTCAACGCACAGTTTAAGGGAGTATAATTCCCTAGAAACAATTTGGGATATGGTAGCTAGAACTGCTTATACACAACTTAATTACTCGCCGCTACTGCTACTTGGAACTTTATTAGGAATGACTTTAGTTTACCTAGTTTCACCTTTAGGACTCGTAGTTGGTTTAATTACAAACAACTGGTTAGTCGCAGCATCCGGTTTAATAGGGTGGTTGTTAATGACTTTAGCTTACTATCCAACAATTAATTTTTACCGTTGCTCGCCGTTATATGCTTTTTGCTTACCAGTGATTGCATTTTTGTACACATTAATGACTTTAGACTCAGCCTTGCGTCATTGGCAAGGACGGGGAGGCGCCTGGAAGGGGAGAGTTTACGAAAAGCAACCTGGTTCTTGAAACAGATCCGCTGTTACATTCTCCAAAACCTTCAATCCTCGTAACGAACCATATATTAAATGACTAGCAGCGATGGGTTGACGTAACATACCTAAAGCTAATGGTAAAGCTTTAAGTGTACCTTCTGGACTGAGTGCAGAATTTAGATTCGGCAAATCATGTTTACATCCATCGCTGACTACTCGTAACATTGCCACTTTGACACCAACCGAACTCAAAAAATTTAATGCACTAAAACCTTCCATATCAACAACATCGGCACCAGCACTTAACAAAATCTTCTCATTCTTAGAGAAAATAATACTATCACTCGTCAAGGCCTTAACTCTCGGTACATTTTGTTTAAGGTGTAACTCTAATTGATTAGTCAAATCAACATTACACTGATGAACTTGGTTTTGATAAATGCAGGTTTCATAAAGCACAACATCACCGACATTGTAATCAGACTTCAAACCGCCACACAAACCCATAACCAAGGCAAAATTTTGTTGGTCTGTACGTAAATTCACCGTCTGATACCATTCCTGTAAGTATTTAGTTAAAGCTTTACCACCTACAGGAATAGAGACAACCTGTGGAAAATTTTTGTGAATACGCTTCAAACCATTACATACTGCTTTATATTCGGCGCCTTGCGGAACAAAAACCAAATTTTCTCCCATGCTCGTAATAAGCACTTTGGTGCTTTCTTAATATTCTTAACAAATCTTAACCCCAACACACAGGGGAGGGAAGCACGCTCAGTGCTTATTACGAGCGAACCGTGCTTTCTATTGGTTTGGTGGTGTGGGGTTTTGAGGTGAGTTGGAGTATGTTTAGGGCGATTTTACAGAGTGTTGGTATAAATTGAGGTTGGAGTAGTTGCGGGTCGAATTTACTCATGCGACGCTGATTTTCTTTGATACAGACGCTGAGGAATTTTTGCGGCGTTAAGTCTATGTTAAAGGTAACGGCGCCTGTTGCTGTAAATCCGTTTCCAGTTGTGTCTCCTTCTGTGACTGCTCCCATGATGTTTCTAAATGCTCTGAAATAATACCAAAGCGTTTTTGATGACCGAAGTAATGGTATTTTACTTTGCTGGATTTGTCTGTAGGTAAACCAGTTGATGAAGAAGACTATATGACGCGCTTCTTCGTCGAGGATGGGGTCGAAGATATTAAAAATCTGTTCGGGAAAGACTTTTGCTTCTTTTGCAATGCCAAATAACCCAAAGGCAAAAAATGAATCAAGACACTCCTCAAAACCAAAGGTGGTAAACGCTGGTTCGATGTTTTGCGGAATAATAACTACCGGACGTTCGGACATTTCAATATCGTAACGATTTATCAGCGTTTGAATCAGTCTTGCATGTCGTGTTTCTTCATAACCCTGGAGCGCAACTGCCTTGTTGATTACTGAGTCGGAGACAGTTTTAGCAAAAGCATTTACCATTGCACCCGCTTCACGCTCGATATCAAGCGCTTTTGCCCAAAATGGTATTGCTTTTAAACGTGCGAGTTCTTCCTCATTTAGATCGGGAAAGGGAAGATGTTCGGGTTCGTAGTCTAGATGAGTTTTAGCAAAACTTTGACAAAATAATTGCTTGTGTGCCTCAGTCCCAAGTTGCATACTTAAGTGTCAAAATATAAGAATTAACTTAAAGATACATGATGTTGATTACGACTTTTAGTGTACGTAATTTTTTCTAAAGAAACTTACTTACTTAAAATATAAATTTATTTTTCATCTATCTAAAGATAGATTTTAAAATAAGATATCACAATTTGAAAAGAATTTTGCTTTACAGTGCTTCAAATATCTGTACTGAAACTTAAAATTCGCTTTAAAATCAGAAATCAGTGACAATTGCAGTCAACGATGGTAAAAGTGAATCCTCCAAAATCAGCCCGCGACCGCTTTAATATATCTAGGGTGGCAATCCAGAATTCTTGGTTGACGTTATCGTTTTGGCTTGCTGTAATGGTAGCTGGAATTTTGGCGTTTACCTCGCTGAAGTATGCTTTGTTTCCAGATATTACTTTTCCTGTAGTGGTAGTAAATGCAAATGCACCACTGACTAATGCACTCGATACAGAAGCAAAGTTAACAAAAGTTATTGAACAGCGTCTTCAGTCGTTGGAAAATTTAGATGATATTCGTTCGTCAACTTATCCCGGACAAGCGGTTGTGAGTGTCACGTTTGCGGTGGGGACGGATTTAGAAGAGTCGAAAAGCGCTGTTGAAAGTGTACTCAAGCAAGTTAAACTAATCGATGGCGCTCAATATCAGGTGATTCCATTTAATCTCAACGAATCAGCGGCAATTAGTTATGCGATTGAAAGTTCTAAGCTTTCTTTGAATGATTTAGCCAAACTTGCTAACAGTAAAATACTACCATCTGTATCGAAACTACCTGGAGTTCTTAAAGTTGTACTACTGGGTGAACCAAATTTAACCCAAGCTACAAGTCAACCAGGAAGTGGCGCCACGTTAGTAAGGTTTAATGCAAAGGACGCACTTGCATTTCAGGTGATTAAACGTGGTGATGCGAATACTTTGGAGGTAGTTAGTAGAGTTGAGCAAGAAGTGACTCGACTTAGTAAAGATTTACCTTCGGTAAAACTAAATTTAGCGTCTACGCAAGCAGAGTATATTCGTAGAGCAACTCACGCAACAATTGATTCGTTGATCGAAGCGATTGTTTTGTCGGTAGTTGTAATTTATCCTTTTTTAAGAAATTGGTCGGCAACATTAATATCGGCACTTGCGATTCCCATCTCATTAGTGGGAACGTTTATTGTCATGGCATTGTTTGGCTTTAACTTAGAGACAATTACGCTCCTCGCATTAGCACTAGTGATAGGTAGTATCATTGATGACGCAATTGTCGATGTAGAAAATATTATGCGCCACATTGATAAGGGTGAAACTCCTCGTCAAGCTTCATTTTCGGCTACTTCGGAAATTGGATTGACCGTGACAGCAGCAACTCTAACCGCTGTAGCAGTTTTTCTACCAATTGGTTTAATGGGTGGAGTTGTCGGTCAGTTTTTTAAACCGTTTGGAATTACTGTTTCCGCAGCAATGCTAACTTCGCTGTTAGTCGCGCGCACTCTTTCACCTGTATTAGCAATTTACTGGATTAAACCATCCAGGCGCCAGGTAGAACAACCAGAAAAACGATGGGGTTATTTTGCCGGACGTTATCAAGATTTATTGCGTTGGTCACTGAATCATCGCAAGATGGTAATGGGGTTAGCTGTACTAAGCTTTGTAATTGGGACAGCAATTATTCCCATTATCCCCAAAGGATTTATTCCAAAACTTGACCGAGGAGAATTTAATGTTACGTATACAGCATCGCTGACTAAGTTAATTGAAAAAAGCAAACAAGCTGCACAAGACGCTTTAGGAAGTATTCTGACTCCAGGTGACAGTTCATCATTTGCTATATCAAGTGCCCCAATTTCATCTAATCCTTTGGATGAGTCACTTGCTATCGCAAAGAAACTTGAGACAGTGGTCAGAAAAGTACCTGATGTTGAAACAGTATTTACCACCGTTGGTTCGCGCGAAGGTGAGCCGAACAAAGGTACGCTTTATGTAAAACTCAAAGAAAATCGTCTTGTTAAAACTGCCGACCTTCAAGAACAACTGCGCGCGAGTTTACCTCAACTGCCCGATGTTAATGTTAGTGTTGAAGATATTCAATTCGTTGATACAGGTTCTCAAAAACCTCTTCAGGTAGCATTGCAAGGTGAAAACCTTCAAAGTCTTAACCCAGCAGCTAAGTCTGTGGCAGAGCGTTTGAAAAAAATACCAGGTTTTGCTGATATCACTTATACAGGTGAAGGAAATAGTAGTGAGGAAGTTTTTCAAATTGAACGTTTGAACAATCAGCGTGTTGCTTATGTAAGCGCTAACTTAGGTAAAGATTTATCACTCGGTGATGCCACTGACAAGCTAGTCGAGTTGGCAAAAACTATAATACCAAAAGATGTCAAATTAGATTTAGGAGGAGACTCGGCGCGTCAAAACGAAGTTCTTGGAAGTTTTGGCTCGACTCTACTGCTATCAGCACTGTGTATTATTATCGTGTTGGTTGGGTTGTTTGGAGGTTGGCAAGACCCAGTAGTAATTGGTATTTCATTACCCCTAGCACTCGTTGGAGCAGTAATAGCACTACTAATTACTAGAAGCGATTTTGGGATGATATCGCTGATTGGTTTTGTGTTTTTGCTCGGTATCAGCAACAAAAACGCCATTCTGCTCGTTGATTATATTAACCAACTGCGACGCGAAGGAGCAACTCGTAGTCAAGCTATTCTTGAAGCAGGACCAGTTAGATTTCGACCAATCATGATGACTACGGTTGCTACTATTTTAGGTATGGTGCCAATAGCATTGGGTATCGGTGCCGGTTCAGAGTTACGTTCACCGATGGCAGTTGCTATTGCTGGAGGACTAATTAGTTCTACGGTATTAAGTTTGATTGTTGTGCCTGTTTTATACACAATTCTCGATGATTGGTTTAAGCGTAAACAGTTTAAGAACAATTAACCAGAAAATTAACCATTGGCTAAAATGCAAAAAGTTTTTGTCACAGGTGGTACAGGTTTTGTCGGTGCCAACTTAGTACGCTTGTTAGTTCAGCAAGGGTATTTTGTTTATGCACTAGCACGCGCGAACAGTAACCTTAGCAATTTAAAAAATCTTCATAATCTAGAAATAGTCAAAGGTGATTTAAATAACCCAGACCTTTGGCAACAAATCGTGGGTTGTCAGTATCTTTTTCATGTAGCTGCCCATTATTCACTATGGCAAAAAGATAAAGAGTTACTTTATCAAAATAACGTTGTCGGGACGCGCAATATTTTAGCAGCTGCAAAAAGAGCGGGTGTATCTCGTACAGTGTACACAAGTTCGGTTGCTGCAATTGGTGTTGGCGAAGGCGCGGTTGATGAAACTCACCAAAGTTCAGTTTCGGAACTTGTTGGTGAATACAAGAAGTCTAAATACTGGTCTGAACAAGAAGCTGTTAGTGCTGCTGCTTCTGGTCAAGAGGTCGTAATTGTTAATCCTAGTACACCTGTGGGTCCAATGGACATCAAACCCACTCCTACAGGGGGGGATATTGTCCTAAGATTTTTGCGTCGAAAAATGCCCGCTTATATCGATACTGGGTTAAATCTTATTGACGTGCGTGATGTTGCTTGGGGACACTTACTTGCACTTCATAAAGGAAAATCAGGAGAACGTTATATTTTAGGGAATCAAAATCTTACACTCAAGCAAATTCTCGACCAGCTGGCACAAATTACGAATTTGCCTGCACCGAATCGTACCATACCACCTTGGATTCCTTATTGTGTAGCTTGGTTGGATGAAAATGTACTCGCACGCTTGGGCAAAACACCCTCAGTACCAGTTGACGGAGTGAGGATGGCACAACATGCGATGTATTATGACGCATCAAAAGCTGTGCGTGAACTAGGTCTACCGCAAACTCCTGTACATATAGCCTTAAAAGATGCGGTTGAATGGTTTATATCTCAGGGATACGTCGCGAAAAATTAAAACAATTACAGTTTTCTTTACTTATATTGCTAAGTAATGGTTTGATATATGAACTTACCGGGGAGTGAAAAATGTCAATTAACTTAATGCAAGCGATAGAAATCGGTAAATATCTAGTCGCGCAACGTCTAAAAGGGCGCAAACGTTTTCCACTTGTCTTAATGCTCGAACCGCTGTTTAGGTGTAACTTAGCGTGTTCTGGATGTGGTAAAATCCAGCATCCTACGGAAATACTTAAGCAAAATATGACACCTGAACAATGTTTTGCTGCTGTTGAAGAATGCGGCGCCCCTGTTGTCTCAATACCAGGTGGAGAACCTTTGTTACATCCACAAATTGATGAGATTGTGCGGGGACTAGTCGCGCGTAAAAAGTTTATTTATCTATGTACAAATGGATTGTTATTAGAAAAAAGTCTGGATAAATTTACACCATCACCATATCTAACATTTACCGTTCACCTGGATGGAATGCGGGATTTACACGATAAATGTGTTGACCGTAAAGGTGTATTTGATACTGCGGTGAAAGCAATTCGTGCAGCAAAAGCTAGAGGTTTTCAAGTAGCGACAAATACAACAGTGTTTGATGGTACTGACCCCAAAGACATGCAAGAATTCTTTGATTTTGTTACATCTTTGGGTATTGACGGGATGACAATATCCCCTGGTTATAACTATGAGTGGGCGCCCAACCAAGATGATTTTCTCAAACGTGATCAAACACGCGCTTTATTCCGTCAAATACTGGCACCTTGGAAAGCAGGTCAAAAGAATTGGAGTTTCAACAATAACCCACTATTCCTTGATTTTCTCACAGGTGAAAAAGACTACGAATGTACACCTTGGGGAATGCCATGTTACAGCGTACTAGGATGGCAAAAACCTTGTTACCTACTCAACGAAGGACATTACAAAACCTTCCAAGAACTACTTAATGAAACCGACTGGGATAAATATGGTCGAGCAAGCGGCAACCCCAAATGCGCCGACTGTATGATGCACTGCGGTTACGAACCAACAGCAGCAATAGACTCAATGCAGCCAACCAATATCGCGCGCTCCATGAAAGTCTTATGGGGTGGTTAACAAATTCACTATATTGTATCTCTTGTGGAACAGGCATCCCTGCCTGTTCTTTTCAATATTCAAGGGCGGGCGCCAAAACTATGCTTCTAATGAGGTGTTTGGACGTTAATTAATTAAATGCACAGGCAGGGATGCCTGTGCTACAAGATATTGCTAAACTACGGCAGCAGTTGCTTTGAGTTCAAAGATTTTTTCGATTATATCTTCGACAACTTTATCAGGAGTTGAGGCGCCACTTGTTACACCAACAACAATTTCTCCATCAGGCAACCAATTGTCTGTTATTTTTAATTCACCGTTCAATTCACGGTGTTCGATGGCATTACGTGACTTGATACGTTCTACACAATCAATATGATATGAAGGAACCGCGCGTTCGACAGCAATTTCTTGGAGGTGGGTAGTATTTGATGAATTAAATCCACCTATTACTATCATTAAATCGAGCTTTTCATCAACTAACTCGAACATTGCATCTTGACGTTCTTGAGTTGCATCACAAATGGTATTGAAACTTTGAAAATGGTCGTTTAACTCTTGCGGTCCATATTTTTGCATCATTGTCCGCTCGAATAATTTACCAATTTGCTCGGTTTCTCCTTTGAGCATGGTAGTTTGATTGGCAATACCAACCCGTTCTAAATCTACTTGCGGGTCAAACCCTGCTGAACAAGCTTTACTGAATTTTGCCATAAACTCTTCTTTATCACCACCATTTAATATATAGTTAGTGACATATTGTGCTTGCTGTAAATTTAAAACAATCAAATATTTCCCAGCAAATGAACTTGTGGCTACAGTTTCTTCGTGATTGTATTTACCGTGAATGATTGAAGTAAAGTCGCCTTTTTTATGCTTCTCTACAGTATTCCAAACTTTAGAAACCCACGGACAGGTTGTGTCAACTATTTTACAACCCTTTTCGTTTAGTAGCTGCATTTCTTGAACACTGGCGCCAAATGCAGGTAGTATTACCACATCACCACTTTCGACAACCGAAAAGTTTTTTGTACCAGCTTCAACAGAAATAAATTTAACTTCCATTTCACGTAAACGCTGGTTTACCGAAGGGTTATGAATAATTTCGTTGGTAATCCAAATTTGTTCAGTAGGAAAATGCTTGCGTGTCTCGTATGCCATCGCAACTGCGCGCTCAACTCCCCAACAAAAACCAAATGCTTGAGCTAAACGAATCGTTACATCCGCACGCTTTAGATTATAATTATTATTGCGAATTTCTTGGATTAAATTGCTTTGATACTCTGATTCTAACTCAGCGGCAACTTCCGCTTGATGCCCGAAGCTGCGACGATGGTAATTTTCAGAATGTTGTAACGAACGTTTAAATGCTTTAGTATCCATTGATATTTCTGCAAAAATCTTCAGAATTTACTATATTTTATTGTCGCGCTTAGTGGGCTACTAACCTCTATTCTTTGTCCTTATTATTAACAGACGGTTGTGGTGCCAATTCCATTTCACTATATAGCTGTAATGCTGAACGCCATACTAAGTAGCCTTTTGGACTTAAATGTAAACCGTCCGTACTGAAATCAGGACGTAGATTTCCTTGACTATTGGTAAACAGTGGTTGTAAATCCAAATATTTTATACCTTCTTTAATTGCAATATTCTGTAACTGCTGGTTAAGTTCGCGTATTCGGCTATTTGGAATGGCTAACAGCTTTTGTTTTCCTTCCCAAGTCGCTTCAGAGGCACCATGCGGCAATATTGATTGAACTACAATTTGAGATTTTGGATGGGACGCGCGCAAGGAAGTAATAATTTGACGATAATTATCTAAGATTTTACTGTCCTCAACCCCTCGTATCAAATCATTAATGCCAATCATGACAAAAATTGTTTCTGGCTGAGTACGGTTAAATAAATTTAAACGCTTCAGTAGCCCAGTACTAGTTTCTCCAGAAATACCTTGGTTGAGCCAACTGCGTTCTTCTGGTAATAATTCTGTTGGAAACCATAACGAAAGAGAGTCACCAGCCAATATTGTTAAACGTTGTGGACGTTTAGTTGCCGCGACATCAGCTTCACGTTTAAGAATATCTACCCACTGAGTGTAGCTGAGTTGATGACGCTCACCAAGTTGTGGTGTTTTTGTTGGTAACGCTTGAATGCTGTTTTGTGAGTTAGGGGTAGCTCTACGAAAAAGGGCGGTCATACCGTGCTGTCGTGAAAACAGCAAGATGACCGCCAAGACTAGTGCGCCATTGGTTAATAGCGAGAAAAAAGCCCAGATTGGGAAGGATTTAGCAGAGGTGGACACGTGCTACATTGACCGAATTCTTTACAGATGGTATGCATTGTAATCGCCGATGTCCACTTTTGTAGCCTAGATTTTGAGAAAATATCAAGTCAGGATTCAACTATTTATTTCCAAGCGATATTCGTTCGCCGAATTCCTCGTTGTAAGCTTCTTCTCCGTGTTCGTTAATATCGATACCTTGAAATTCTGCTTCTTCTTTGACTCGCAAACCAACGGTAGCTTCAACAATTTTGAGGATAACCCAAGTTCCTGCACCTGCGATAACATAAGCTATGGCAACTGCGGCAATTTGAATCAGTAATTGTTTGGGGTTTCCGTACAGTAAACCATTAGCGCCTGCTGGGTTCACAAGTTTAGTGGCAAATATACCCGTTAAAATCGCGCCAACTGTACCACCAACACCATGCACTGGATATGTATCTAGAGCGTCATCAATTTGAACTTTGTGCTTAAAGCTAACTGCGTAGAAGCAGACGAAGGATGTAATACCACCAATTAATATCGATGCCAATGGAGTTACAAATCCTGCGGCTGGAGTAATACCAACTAAACCAGCTACGGCGCCTGTTGCTGCACCAACTGCGGTTGGTTTACCACGCAGTACTTTTTCTAAAATTAACCAAACTAATGTTGCTGCTGCTGCTGCTGTATTAGTTGCGACAAAAGCAGAAGTTGCTAAAGAACCGGAAGCTAATGCGCTGCCAGCGTTAAAACCAAACCAACCAAACCACAATAAACCAGCACCTAATAGAATAAATGGTACGTTATGTGGAGGGCTAAGACGGTCTGGATATGTTTTACGAGAACCTAGCATTATTGCTGCAACTAATGCCGAAACTCCAGAACTAATGTGTACTACAGTACCACCAGCGAAGTCAAGGGCGCCCCATCCACCGTACAAACCTAACAATCCACCTTTTGCCCAAACCATGTGAGCTAGTGGAGAATAAACAAATGTAGACCATAACAGCACGAACAACGAGTAAGCAGTGAAGCTCATCCGTTCAGCAATGGCACCAGATATTAAGGCTGGAGTAATAATGGCAAACATGGCTTGATAAATCATGAATGCCTGATGAGGAATCGTCGCTGCATACGATACAACGTCACTATACTTGGGATCAGCAGCTTTAAGCGCATTTTCATACGCCATATGCGGCAAATAACCAGTTATATCTAAACCAACATTCCCAAACATCCATTGAATACCGCCAATAATGGCATTACCTGGCGCAAACGCGAAGCTATAGCCCCATAAAATCCAGGTAACTCCCACTATCGCCATGAGTGCAAAACTCATCATCAGCGTATTCAGCACGTTGCGTGACCGAACAAATCCACCGTAGAAGAAAGCCAACCCAGGTGTCATTAACAACACTAGAGCAGATGATACAAGCATGAATGCCGTATCTCCTGCTGTTTGAGCGGCAGCGGCAGCGTCTGCCACCTTTTTTAAATCATCAGCGGTTACTGTTTGAGCAAAGGCATTATTTGTCAACGGCCCGCTAAGGAGCAGTAGGGCAGTCGCCCCTATCATCACTACTTTCTTCAACACTTTCAAAAGTTCCTAAAGGTCGAACGAATTTGTGCTACTTACATAAATATGAGTACTTTTTGATACTTTTATCTGTATTAAAAGTTACCCAAACGAAAGATTAACAGAAGATTAATAAAAAATATACCTCTTATCGCAGTTGCAATTTATTAAAAATTATGTATCAAAATCATATCCAATGTTTTGTTTTGTTCGTAAAAATCATTATATCACTTTATAACTAAAGTAAGATGTATTTAGGAACTTAGTTATGCATTTATTGCATATTTTGAATTCAATAACTACATTTAGTTATTGCTTCTGGCGCCGATTAAAGAACTCGTTCAAATCAAGGGTGTAGTTAAGTTTGAGAACGTTAACCCCGGGTTCGCCGAAGATACCAAGAAATCTATTGTCAGTAGAACGATTTATAAGCCGAATTACTTCTTGCTGTGTTACCCCCCGCGCTTTTGCTACCCGTTCTAATTGTACGCGCGCTGCTTTTAAAGAGATATGAGGGTCTAAACCAGAAGCAGAAGTGTAAATAAAATCTCCGATGGGAGATATATTATCATCGCGTAGTTGATTAGCTGTCTTGATGACACGTTTTAGTAGCTCTGGATTACTTGGAGCAAGATTACTAGCTCCGGATATTCCAGTTGGTCTGCTTTGTTTGCCTTGGCTATACCGTATTGTACTGGGACGAGTATGAAAATATCTTTCGGATGTGAATACTTGACCGATTAAAGATGAGCCGTATGGTTTATTTTCTAAATTATAAACAATGCTGCCGTTTGCTTTTTCACGCAACATCGGTAACTGCCCAACACAAAATACAAGGAATGGATATATAACACCTGTTATCAGCCATAAAATTAAGCTGATGCGAATGGCTCTAAAAATATTTCGTAACATAAAGATAAAAGGGCAAATAAAAACTAATACCGTTCAGGTCGAAACACAACGTCAAACAAATAAATAATTAGTCCAAGCGTAATTATACCAAGTCCAGCAATTGCATAAGTATGGCGTGGCTCTAACTTACCTGTAGCTGCAACAACGAAAGGTACAATAACTATATTGAAGCAAAGTGATAAGGCAAATATTATTGATATTCGCAGTAACTTTTTTCGGTGTAAGTAGCTCATGCTAAACCTAAAGCAGTAATAATGAGGTCAATAAATTTGATTGCAATAAATGGCGCAATTACCCCTCCTAATCCATAAACTAAAATATTTTGCTGTAATAATTGATTTGCTGTTAACGGTTTAAATTTTACTCCCTTCAATGCCAATGGAATCAACGCTGGAATAATTAAAGCATTATAAATTAACGCTGATAGTACGGCTGAATTTGTAGAAGTTAAACGCATAATATTCAAACCCTGCAAATTTGCACTAGCAAACAATACGGGTATAATCGCAAAGTACTTTGCTATATCATTTGCTATCGAAAAAGTTGTTAAGGCGCCGCGCGTAATAAGTAGCTGTTTACCAATTCCAACTATATCAATGAGCTTAGTCGGGTCTGAATCTAAGTCCACCATATTCGCTGCTTCTTTTGCAGCTTGAGTACCAGTATTCATTGCAACACCAACGTTTGCTTGTGCAAGTGCAGGTGCGTCGTTAGTTCCGTCCCCCGTCATTGCTACAAGTTTACCTTGCGCTTGTTCTTGTTGAATGACATCGATTTTATCTTCAGGAGTTGCTTCGGCAATAAAATCATCAACTCCTGCTTCACGCGCGATTACAGAAGCTGTTATTCGATTGTCACCTGTTAACATTACAGTACGCACACCCATTCTTCGCAATTGCTCAAACCGCTCGCGTATACCTGGTTTAACAATATCTTTAAGATAAATTACTCCATAAATATCACCATTAAGAGCAACAGCAAGTGGAGTCCCACCTTGTTCGGAAACTCGCTGGTAAGCTGTATCAAGTTCAGGTGAGTCATACCCGTTTCGAGAACGAACAAATCCTTTAATTGCTCCTACTGCTCCCTTCCGAATTTGAGTTCCATCTGGTAAATTAGTACCGCTCATTCGCGTTTTGGCAGAAAATTCTACTGGCTCGGAATAACTAGTGTCAAAATCGATAATGGCGCCTAAACGTTCTGATAAACGGACGATTGATTTGCCTTCGGGTGTATCATCAAAGATACTTGCCAGCAGTGCAACTTGAGCCAATTCTTGAACTGTATGACCGTTAACTGGGAGAAATTCTTCTGCAAGTCGGTTGCCAAGCGTAATTGTACCTGTTTTATCTAGTACTAGGGTATTGACATCACCACAAGCCTCAACCGCGCGTCCAGAGGTAGCAATAACGTTAAATTGAGCAACTCGATCCATACCAGCGATACCAATAGCGCTAAGTAACCCACCGATAGTGGTAGGAATTAAAGCCACAAGTAAAGCAATTAAGACAGGAACACTAACGGGACTGTTAACGTAATAAGCGAGTGCAGGTAGTGTTACGATCACAAATAAAAACACCAGCGTTAGTACTGCTAGCAATACCGTTAAAGCAATTTCGTTTGGTGTTTTACTGCGTTCGGCGCCTTCAACCAAAGCAATCATTCTGTCGATAAAACCCTTACCAGGTTCGGCAGTAATACGAATAATCAACTCGTCAGAGATAATTCGCGTACCTCCAGTCACAGAACTAGCAATATCAGAGCCTGATTCTTTCAAAACAGGAGCAGATTCGCCGGTAATTGCTGACTCATCAACACTAGCAACCCCCATCGTCACTTCTCCATCAGCAGGAATAATATCACCAGCAGTAACGTAAACAGTATCACCTCGCGTCAAAGTTGTGGAAGAAACTTCTGTAATCGTCCCATCAGGAGCAAGTTTTTTTGCAGTTGTCTCAGATTTAGTGGAGCGTAGTGCATCTGCCTGTGCTTTGCCACGTCCTTCGGCAAAAGCTTCAGCAAAGTTAGCGAATAAAACAGTTAGAAATAAAATTAAGGTGACAAATCCATTAAAAAGCTGAACATTTTTACCTGTCACTGAACCAAATAAATTTGGGTCAATCGTCACGGCTAAAGTAATTAATGTTCCCATCCATACTAGAAACATTACAGGGTTACGAATAGCCGATTTCGGATGCAACTTCACAAAAGCATCTTTAACTGCACGCACGTAAAGTCCTTGGTTATTGACTTTACTCTGCTTACGTGGATTTTTACGGTCACTAGAACGATTACGTGGACGCATCATATTATTAAGTGCTGAGTAGAAAGTGCTGAGTGCTGAGTAGAGACCGAATTAATTCGGTCTCTACGGAGTTAAAAGTTAGGAGTTAGAAGTTACTCAGCACTTAGCACTCAGCACTCAGCACTCAGCACTCATTACTTACCTGGCAATTTTAAAGCCTTCGGCGATTGGGCCTAAAGCGAGAACAGGGAAGAAGGTTAAAACTCCGAGTATGAGAATAACACCTGCGGTTACAGTAACAAATAGTGAAGAATCAGTTCGCAAAGTCCCAGGATTTTCAGGGACAGGTTGTTTTTTCCCCATATTATCAGCGAGTAATAGAATCGCGATAATTGGAATATAACGTCCAATCAACATACTTAGTGCAGCGCTAAGGTTCCACCATAAGGTATTATCGTTCAAGCCTTCCAAGCCAGAACCATTGTTTGCACTTGCCGATGCGTATTCGTACACAACTTGCGATATGCCGTGAAATCCTGGGTTACTTATTCCTGCTAATGTTTTCGGGAAAGCTAAAGTAATAGCACTGGGGATCAAGACGGCAATAGGGTGAATTAAGAGGATGAGACTTGCCAGTACGATTTCTGGCTTTTCGATTTTACGTCCGAGAAATTCAGGTGTACGTCCCACCATTAACCCTGTTACAAATACTGTCAAAATTACAAATATAAATAGATAAGCTGTTCCTGTACCTTGTCCACCCCATACAATTTGCAGAAACATATTTAGTAAAGTCGCGAATCCACCCGGTGGCATAAGTGAATCATGCATTCCATTCACGGCGCCGCACATTGTGGCAGTAGTTAGTACAGCCCACAACGCTGTTTGTGCCCAGCCAAAGCGTATTTCTTTCCCTTCCATATTTGGTTGCTCTAATGCAACACTGCTATTTATTAGTGGATTACCTTGATATTCGCCAATTGCGGTCATTCCAACTAAAACAACAAAAATTACTAGCACCATCCAGTAAAGTAGCCAAGCTTGTTTTATATTGTTGGCAAATACCCCATAAGTATAAATTAGCGCGGATGGAATGCATACCATTGCGATAATTTCAATGAAGTTTGAGATATTATTTGGGTTTTCAAATGGGTGTGCGGAGTTGGCGCCAAAAAAACCACCTCCGTTCTCACCCAACTGCTTAATCATCTCAAACGATGCAACTGGACCTCTCGCTATATACTGTCTGGCGCCCTCAAGAGTCACCACTTCTTGAGTTGGTGCAAACGTTTGTGGTACGCCTTGAGTTAATAGTACTATTGCCCCAACGAGTGAAAGTGGTAGTAATATTCGAGTTACCGCACGAGTTATATCAACATAAAAATTTCCTAGCTTTTTCCCTGTCATCCCCCGAATAAAGGCAATACCTACAGCTAAACCTGTAGCAGCAGAGGTAAACATCAAAAATCCTAAAGCTGATGTTTGACTAAAATAACTTAAAGTTGTTTCACCTGAATAATGCTGTTGGTCAGTATTTGTTAAAAATGAAATTGTTGTATGTAGTGCTGTATCCCAACGCATGGCGCCAAATTTGTTAGGGTTGAGTGGAAGCGCGCGCTGACTCATTAATAATAGATATACAAACCCACCCATGAATATGTTTGTATAGAAGACTGCGCGCGCGTACTGCCAACCTGTCATATCGTCACGGCGCGCAATACCTCCTAAGATATATATAATCCGTTCTAGCGAATTTAAAATTGGGTCGAGCAGCGTTCGTTGTCCCATAAACACCTTTGCCATGTACCTGCCAAGTAAGGGTGTTATGGCAATGACAATACATAACGTTAACGCGATTTGCAAAAAGCCTTGTAGTAACATTTATCTAGTTAATATTTAATATTGGATATCGATATATTGGATTTATCTATTTGGTAGTCGCTGCAAATTATAGCGGTAATGTTAGATTGTATTGACGTCCGAATAAAAATATTTACTAGCTTTTACAGGTGTAGGTGCGATTGCAAGTCATAAATAAATATCTCGCAACCAGCATTAACCATTTTTACATGCATCTATCTTTAGTTAGATAAAATATACCTTCGGCTCTTATTTCACAGAACCGAAGCATATCAGATTAAGATCGAAGGTATTGCAATACTTCCCTAACTATCTCCCCACAGCGCTCGTACCACTTTATCAGTTAATTCTTTACCAAACATTTGTTCTGCTAACTTATTACCAGGGTCTAATTCAGCACTGCTACGACGCACAAACAAGTCTCGTTCAGCCAAAGCAAGTCGTGCATATTCTTCTACTGGCTCTGCTTCATCTACCCACATTAGCCAGCGTTCGAGCATTTCGTTTGCCAGTGTACGAATCAAGTTAACAACATCTGTTACAGAACTGGTATAGCATAACCTGATGGGTGACATAAACTGACGAATATACACGCTCTTGCTAGTGTACATTGAAAGACCTGGTTCGGACTCCAGCTTTAGGAATGTTTGATTAACAGGTTCATAGTAATATTTTAGGTACTCTAAGTCTATTAATAAATCAGTTCTGGGAATGTAATCGATATAAAAGAAAATATCAGGAATCGTGCCAAACTCAAAGGTCAAATGGGGAACACGTATGTGTGAACCTAGCCAAGCAGTTAGACGCATGACACTAAAATTGAGCTTTTCATTACGTAATAACGCATGTACTAGTCGTTCAATTTCATTACTAGAAAAAGCCTGAAGCGAACCCTGACAATTGCCATCAATGCTTGTGTAGCTATGTAAATCATGTGTTGAAGATACTAAATTTAGCTGAAAACGGTCTTCTAGCTTCTGTCGTAGTTCTTTTGTAATAGCCCACATCTGTTCAAATACGTATGTATTATCAGAATTAAATTTTTGGTCAATCATTGTTTTTTCCTGTAACAAAATGGAACAATCACTTTTAAAAGCATGTTGATACACTCATTCTATTATTAGCTTATCGTTTGATTTCTTTACTTTTGATATCCATCTACTATATTGATTTAATATTTCTGTGTAAGGAACGGTGCCGTTGTAGAGACGTTACGTGTAACGTCTCTACATACGCTAACTAAATAATATTTAACGGGTCAACATCGATTGTTAAACTTACTGAGTCAGGACAGATAGAGCGAACTTCATCCCAGTTAGGTAGCTGTGGTAATGCATCGGGTGGAAATTTCAACATGATTTGCCACCGATACCTATTTGCTACCCGCATAACACTCGCAGGCGCCGGACCTAATATCTCATAACCTGACCTACCACGTAAAAATGCGGCGATGATCTCAGATGCATTGGCAACTTGAATTGCATCCAAACTACTTAAGCGCAATAAAATCAATCTACCGAAAGGTGGATAATCAAGTGCTTGACGCTGTTCTAATTCAATTTGAGTAAAAGTTGTGTAGTCATGAGTTCGCACTGCTTCGATAACAGGATGCTCAGGTGTATATGTTTGTAATATTACACGTCCTGGTTCTTGTCCCCGTCCAGCACGTCCTGCTACCTGCGTCAAAGTTTGAAACGCGCGTTCGCTAGCACGATAATCTGATAAATGTAACAGTCCATCAGCTGCGACAACTCCTACTAAAGTCACCTGGGGTAAGTCTAATCCTTTAGTAAGCATTTGTGTTCCCAGCAAAATATCGGCCTCACCATTGATAAACTGCGTCAGCAAATTACGATGGGCACCTTTATTACTGGTAGTATCACTATCAAATCGAATAACTCGCAGTTGTGGAAACTCTCTCGCTAGCTCCTGCGCTACTTTCTGTGTACCGCTGCCAAAAAACTTAAAGTAGGGGGATTCACATTCCGGACAATTACGTGGATGCCCTGTTACATAATTACAATAATGGCACCTTAACAATTGCGGCGCCCCAGACTCAATTTGATGGTACGACAACGATACATCACAATGCGGACACTCCATTACATAACCACAACTTCGACACGAAACAAAAGTACTGTGTCCACGACGATGAATAAATAAGATGCCTTGTTGTTTTTTCTCTTGGAGTTCTGTTAATGCTTGTTGTAGGCTTAAGCTAAACATTGATCTATTGCCCTGCTGTAGCTCAGAGCGCATATCAATAATTTCCACTGGTGGAAGTGGACGAGAGTTTACACGTTCGGGTAAAGATAAGTAAAGAGTGTTTCCTGTTTGTGAAGCTATTAATGTTTCTAATGCGGGAGTCGCAGAACCTAAAACAAGGAGACAATTTTCAAGTTCTGCACGCCAAGCTGCAACTGTACGTGCGTGATATGTTGGAATGGGAAAATCTTGTTTAAATGATGAATCGTGTTCTTCATCAAGAATAATTAAACCCAAGTTGGACAATGGTGCAAATACTGCACTACGAGTACCAATTACGACTTGAGGCTCTTTGTTGAGCATTTGGCGCCATGTATCGTAACGTTCACCCTCAGAAAGTCCGCTGTGATAAACACTAACCTTACTACCAAAACGCGCGCGGAATCTATCCGTGAGTTGAGGTGTTAATCCAATTTCGGGAACTAAAACGAGAGCGGATTTTCCACTTTGTAACAAAGAAGCTATTGCTTGTAAATAGACTTCAGTTTTTCCCGAACCTGTTACCCCATGCAGCAAAACAGTTGCTTTTTCAGACGAGCGAATTTGGTTGAGTGCTTGAGTTTGAGCGGGTGTGAGAGTTCTTGCAGTCTCCGTTGAGTCAAGAGTCAAGCTTCCGTGGTCGTTATCGCTTCGCAGCATTTCGCGCTCTTCAATAACTATATACCCTTTATCTGAAAGTGCTTTTAGTGTCGAAGAAGCGGCGCCAGTTACTTGTAATAGTTCAGTTAACCACATTTCGCCACCGCGCCTTCGTAATACCTCCAAAATTTCGCGTTGACGAGCAGTCATATCACCTGTAAGCGTGTAAGCACCGAGAATTACAGCTTTCTGTAATTTCGGTCGAACGCTTCGCGGTGTTTCAATATATTTTTCCACTAAACCCAATGCGGCAAGCTCGCGTACTGTACGAGCTGCTCCCTGAACTTGTTTAGAGAGAAAAACTAAGCTGTAATCTCCATCTGCTTGAAGATGCAGTATTTGTAAAATTCGCTTCGCTGTAACGGAATTTACTCTTGCAACAGAACTGCGAAATATCAATAAACATAAAACAGAAATCAAATATTCATGATTTATTAAGTTTTGTAAATAGTAAGTGACTAAATTTTGATAAGATTTTGAACTATAAGTTTTGTTTAGGGATGTTTTAGATGGCTGATTAGATGGCTGAAATAGGGGTGTGGACTGTTTTTCACCTGGAGTGGAAAAAGCGGCAACTGCGGCGCCTGCAACAGTTAAACGAACACGACGCTGTGATTTTACCAGTAATTTGGGTGGTAGTGCGGCGCGAATCACTTGGATTAAAGGTGTGTAATAATATTCGGAAACGCGCTCCATCAACTTCCAATAGCTTTCTTGGAAGAAATGTTTATGGACAACATCTTCAACTTGTTTGATTTTGTTGGGTTGTAAACCTGATGGAGGTGTGCTAGTCAAGCGTATTGCGATACCTCCTACCACTTGGGCGCCGAATGGCACACTCAAGATATCACCAGGTTTAATATCCAACTCGGTTGGTATCGAATATGGATAAAGTTTTTGCCCGTCCTTGGTTGCAAACTCAACCAACTCCGATGGAACATCTACTAAAACTTCTACCAAGCGCAGCTTTTCGCTGTGATACCTTCCCCCGACTTCTCTTACCTTCAACATCGTTGGAGCTATACAGGGTAATGGTTGGGTTGGACTAGCTTGAGTTGGACTAGCTTTGGTGGTGTACATATATATTATCTATTTATCAATGAATTATAATCCTAAACCTCGTATTAAGAGTACACACCCCTATCGATAGCCGTTTTCCTCTTCCATTCCTACCATTCGTTAACCATTAACCAAATCATTAAAAATTGTAGTTAGCAATACTTTCATTTGTCATATTACTTGATAAGTTTCCTATACCAAGTAATTTACTTGAGAAATTTAACTTAATTGCATCACCATCATCCTTATTCATACTTATTTAGATACAGACAAATTTAGATGATAATGTATGTAAAGCTGTATATTATTTTCTTTTCATATACTAAATAAGTCAGAGCAGGTTTTCCCTCTATCGATAGATATTCAACCCTATTCTGATATGAGAAGCTTTTATTTAGTTGCTCTGAACATGTTTAATTTAAACCTGTCACACGACAGTAGGTAAAAAACGCCCCCTAGAAGCATAGTTCATAGAACTGTGTATCTTTGTAGGTCAAAGCATAAACTTTCACATATTCAATTAATTACAGAAAAATTTAAGCATTGAGGAGTGACTAGAGTATTTTTCGGTTTGTTAAATTTATCTAATTTTGATTAAGGAGGGTTTGACATATCTTGTAGATGAGAAACAATAAATCTTAACCACAGGTAACTTCTGATTATATACCAACGTTTGCAGGGTATAAGCGTTAATTATTTAAGATAGAAGAACTAGCGATATTAGGCACGATTATTAGAAAGACACTAAAAATATCAAATGCCTGCCTCGTTAGATTAACTAGTTTTAGTGTAAAATCAATGACTAGTGCATTTTTTAGATACGGGACTTAAATTTTGGCTACATTTTAGCGAAAGTGTCTGCTGGTTTAGAAGGTGGAAGTTAAAGATTAGGCACACTTATTGTTTAGCTTTCATCTGCATATAACAATCTACATCTTGCAATTTGCATCTTGCATAAGTGTAGTGCGACAAAGAGTTATGTATCAATAAGAAGCAACCATTCCTCACAAAAGCCTATGAATATCGCTGAATTGGCAACAATCGAGATTATCGAAAGTCCTACTGATATCGAAGAACCATCGCTCGATATTTTAGAAGAAGTAGCTGAAGAAGCTTTGATTGCGGACAACGATGAACGTGACGGCGACCAGATGGGGGCAGCGCGTCCATCCGGGTATAATAAGACCGAGCATGATGATGCGGTCGGAGCTTTCTTTAAAGAAATGGCTCGATATCCATTGCTGAAGCCAGATGAAGAAGTAGAGTTAGCAAGGCGAGTCTGTTTTTTAGAAGAAGTTCGAGAAATACAAGCATCATTGCAAGAGAATTCAGAACAGCCAGTAACTAAAGCGCATGTTGCAGCGCAACTAGATTTAACAGAAAGGCAATTAGAAAGTCGTTTATATCAAGGTCGAGTTGCTAAACGTAAAATGATTCGCTCGAATTTACGTTTAGTTGTGTCCATTGCAAAGCGGTATTTAAATCGCGGAGTTCCTTTTCTAGATTTGATTCAGGAAGGAGCAATGGGTTTAAACCGTGCAACAGAAAAGTTTGATCCAGACAAAGGATATAAGTTTTCAACATATGCATATTGGTGGATACGCCAAGCTATAACTCGTGCTATAGCTAATGACGCGCGCACAATTCGTTTACCAATTCATATTGTTGAAAAGCTCAACAAGCTCAAAAAAGCGCAGCGTGAACTCAAACAACAGCTAGGAAGAAATCCTAACGAAGTAGAACTGGCTCAAATTTTAGAAATTCCTCCATCTCAGTTACGTCAACTTCAGCAACTGCGTCGTCAAGCGCTTTCGCTCAACCATCGTGTCGGTAAAGAAGAAGATACGGAATTAATGGACTTGTTGGAAGACGAAGATAACCAGTCTCCGGAAGCCAAGATGAACGAAAGTATGATGCGTCAAGAGATATGGGAAGTTTTGGGTGATGTTTTGACACCGCGCGAGAAAGACGTAATTTCATTGCGGTACGGTTTGACAACAAGCGAACCTTGTACCCTAGAAGAAGTTGGTAACATGTTTAATCTTTCGCGCGAACGTGTTCGTCAAATTCAAAGCAAAGCAATGCGAAAACTTCGGCGCCCACATATCGCTAAACGCTTAAAAGGATGGCTAGTTTAGAATTTTGGATTTTCCCGTATAGGGACATGAATAGATTTTGGATTTTAGATCAAAAGTTCTTTCTACTCCGGAGTGCCAGTAGTGTCGCTTTTTCGTATAGAATTTCTTTGACAGTAAACTGGAATCCAAAATCTAAAATCTAAAATCGGAAAATCTAAAATACTATGCGAACTGATAGCGGTGTAACTATACGTGCTGCTCAACCTGAAGATTGTGATGCAATTTTTTATTTAATCCAAGCTTTAGCCGAATATGAAAAATTATCTCACGCTGTAACCGGAGATGCTCTTGCACTTAAAGAGCATCTTTTTGGTTTGCACAAATTTGCCGAAGTCATTTTAGCTGAATGCGACAGCAAACCTGTAGGCTTTGCTTTATTTTTTCATAACTATTCAACGTTTCTTACCAAACCCGGTATTTATCTCGAAGATATATTTGTACTGTCTGAATATCGGCGCCTTGGTATCGGTAAAGCGCTTTTGAGTCAAGTTGCAAAAATTACTCAGTCTCGTAATTGTGGGCGCCTTGAATGGAGCGTTTTAGATTGGAACGAACCTGCAATCTCATTCTATCGTCGTATGGGCGCCGATATTTTAGACGAATGGCGAATTTGTCGTGTCACAGGTGATGCTATTACCAACTTAGCTACATATTCTTAAACAAGTTAGTAACACATCTAATTACTTTTTAACTCTTGTACTTACTGTTACAATTTTTAATATTCTTTGTTAAATCTTGATTTATATGTCAAGACATGTAACAAACAAAGTCACAAAAATTTACTGAACGTCAACAATTGTAAAGGTTTTTGCGAAGTATGACAGCCTGTCGTTTGACTATAGAAGCAGTGAACAAGAGAATATTATGAGGATATAGCACTTACCCATCCTTGTTACAGAGGGAACACTCAATGAAAAGAATTGTATCAGTACTGCTACTAGGAGTAGCAATTTTCACTTTTGCCTTCAGTCGCCCTGCATTAGCTGATGGTGATGCTGTGGCTGGAGCAAAAGTCTTCAGCGCGAACTGCGCTTCCTGTCACGCAGGTGGTAAGAACTTGGTTAACGCACAAAAAACTCTACAAAAAGATGCTTTAGAAAAGTACAATATGTACTCGGAAGAAGCAATTATTACCCAAGTTACAAAGGGTAAAAACGCTATGCCTGCCTTCAAAGGTCGTTTGAACGACGCACAAATTGCCAACGTGGCATCTTATGTATTGTCAAAAGCTGGTAAAGGTTGGAAATAGTTAATAGTGCTGAGTGCGCTCGTGCTGAGTTCTGAGTAAGAATGTTAATACTTGCTTATAAATCAGGCTTATGGTGATTCAGTTCTAATAAAAGATTAATAGGGGTGCAGCGTTGCTGTGCCCCTATGGCAATATAAACACAATTAGCAATTCGAGAGGTTTATTATGAATTGCTCGTTTAAGTTCGTTCTTTTGCGCTCACGATTAATATTAATTAGCGTTTTAACTATTAGCTTGCTATTTTTTCAGGTCAGTTCAGCAGGCGCCAGTTCTATTCCAGTTTCCGCAGCTAATATTTTTCGCTTAGGTGTGGAAATGCTACACCAAGAAAATTATACTGAAGCAGTAGTTAAATTTACTGAAGCAATTGATATTAGAAAAGATTATAGCGCAGCTTACAGTAATCGTTGTCTTGCTAACCTTCAACTAAAAGCTTATCAGAATGCTGTTACCGATTGCAATCAAGCAATAAATTTAGCACCAAAAAATATCGAAGCGTATATAAACAGAGGGATTGCTTATTATCGTCAAGGTAATTATACTGCTGCGATTGACGATAATAATCGTGTTCTTGCCCTAAATCCTCATGACTTTCGAGCTTATTACAATCGAGGTGTAGCGACTGCGGCACTATCTAATTACAGTAAAGCCATCATAGACTATCAGCGCGCATTATCACTAATGAACAAAACCCCTAGTTATTTACGTGCGGATATATATAATGATATGGGTTTGGCAAAGTTTCACCTCAATGACTACGATGCTGCAACTACAAACTTTACGCTTGCAATTAGTCTCAACCCACAATCTGAACGCGCGTACTTTAACCGAGGTTGCACATGCGGTAAAAATGGTGATAATTTAGGCGCCGTCAACGATTTTAGTAATACAGTAAGACTTAACCCTAGTAACGCTCAAGCATACGTAAATCGAGGTATCGCTTATCACAATTTAGGCTATGAACAAGCAGCAATATCCGACTTGCAAACCGCAGCAGCGTATTTTGGAAAACAAGGAGAGCAACTTGCTAGAAAGAAGACTTTAGGACTAATTAAAATAGTCCAAAGACAAATTCCTACAATTGAAGAAACTGTCTAACTTCAAAGATTTTCATACACCTCATCGTCATTACGTTTCCCAACTCTAAAAATTTAGACTGAATCTTCTAATATTCTATACAGAATACGATATTCACCTTGGTCAACTCGGTATACACCGGGTTGCCCTTTAAGTTGTTTATAGTCTTGAGGTCTAGGTTCTTCTGCTAAAAGTAAAATTTTCCCTACTATAGCACATAAGAGTTAGATCTGCTCCCAATTTACAGGCATACCAAGGTGTTTATCATTAAAATTGGTAAGTGGATACCGTGATTTTGATGCCCTATTCAACGAAGATGAATAATTGATATCGGTAAAAAACCGGGTTCCTTAAAACCCGGTTTTTTGTACTTTCGGAGTTGAAGTTAAGGACTGAAGTCATTACTACGGAGGAACTCCAAAACTACGATTATGCTATTTCATTTCATTTTTGACTGTTGCGAAACCCCAATCTAACCAAGGTAGCAATGCTTCAATATTGCTAGTTTCTACGGTGGCACCTCCCCAAATTCGTAGTCCCGGTGGCGCCGAACGGTAAGCTGCAATATCATAGGCAACTCCCTGTTTTTCGAGCAGTTTTGCTAGTTTTTTAGCACATTCGGCTTGTTGTTCTAGAGTTAAGCCAATAAACCACTCGTCCACAATTTTAATACAAATCGATGTACAAGAGCGAATTTCTGGCGTTGATGCCAAAAATGCAGCCCAGTCACTTTGCTCAACCCATTTTGTAATTGCTGCTAGGTTGGCTTCGCTACGATTTATCAGTCCAGAAAGACCACCAATACTTTCTGCCCACTTCAACCCGTCAAGCGCATCTTCAACACACAACATTGATGGAGTATTAATAGTGTCGCCCTTGAAAATACCTTCGATGAGCTTACCTTTTTCGGTCATCCGAAATAATTTTGGCAAAGGTCGAGGTGGTTGGTAGGTTTCTAAGCGTTCAACAGCACGTGGCGATAGTACTATTACACCATGTTGTGCTTCTCCACCAAGGACTTTTTGCCAGGAGTAGGTAACTACGTCGAGTTTTGACCAGTCTACGTCCATTGCGAATACTGCTGAAGTTGCATCGCAAATTGTTAAACCTTCGCGGTCGTCTGGTATCCAGTCTGCATTTGCAACGCGGGCGCCACTTGTAGTACCATTCCACAAAAACACTACATCATGGCTAAAATCAACCTGACTTAAGTCGGGTAAGCTACCATAAGGTGCCTTCATTAAACGAACATCAGATAGTTTCAACTCGTCGGTAACATCTTTTACCCATTCTTGACCGAAGCTTTCCCACGCCAGGATATCGAGAGGTAATTTACCTAACAGTGACCACATCGCCATTTCTACGGCGCCTGTATCGGAAGCTGGAACTATTCCCAAGCGGTAATTTGCAGGAACACCAAGGATTTTTTTCGAGAGTTCGATAACTTCAGCTAATTTAGCTTTACCATCTGTTGAACGGTGCGAACGCCCTACGCAAGCGTTAGCAAGATTTGATGCAGACCAACCGGGACGCTTTGCACATGGACCTGAAGAGAAATGCGGAACGCTCGGTTTGACGGTTGGAGGATTTAGCAGAGTTTCTAGCATCGGTCTGAAATTTTAGCTACAAGAGTGCAGGATTACATCATAATCTGTATTAGGGTTATTTTTACCTGAGTCAAAAATACAGTCAAATTTTACAGTCCAAAATTACCATTACTTCCTATTTTGTCTTATTAGTTACAAAGACATGCTGATTGAATGAAAGCCCACGATTTATACTAGTTTCTTTGCTCTGTTTTAGCTCCAGAGACATAAGATACTTTTTGCTTATGAATTTGCGACTTAACTAATAAATAAATTTATGATGTTGAGTTGATAACATCCGTGTCACAAAGACGTGAAACCAACATATATAACTGTAATAAACATGATTCTCCTGTTATTTTGTGGAGATAATTATGGTAGAAAAATTAAATCAATATTTTGCAGGTCGCTCATCTACAGATCAAAGTGTATTTCCACACTTACATCGGGTGCTTTCTTATACGGAAACCAAAGAGTATATCAATTGGTCGTGCAAACAGCCTTCTCATCACAGAAACTTTGCAGAAACTTTACACAAAATTGTAGAGCAAGTAGATTTTGATACTTTTGATGAAGCTTTAGCTGCCCTTGGTTACGAATATTATCGTTTAGCTTCTTTACCTAAGTTAAATGAGTCCGATTCTCAAAGGATGCTGCTAATTTTAAGTTTCGCAGAAATTGATGTCACCCTCAGTCATTTAATTAATGCTATTGATGCATCTTTAGCTTCCCCTGATAGTAACTCTAATTTTAACTCTGACAATCCCGATAATAATGTCGTTTAATTTGCGAGCATAATTACTAATCAAAACAAATGCATTGTCGAGGCGCCCTAAATAAAGGTCCCTCGATAGAAAGTGCTGTTTAATATAAGCAATATATTTATAAAGATTCCCTGCAACCCCCAATACTTGAGGGGAAACTTGGGGGGATCAATTTGTTCTGTTCGTATTCTTGTCACGAATTATCAAATATCTTCATTTTTAATTAGAACACTATCACAAGTGGTATGTGTGAGTATTCTTTTTACTCTATAGAAATTTATTTTTGGGGAGGGAAATCCAAATGCTTGGGTTCACACCAAATCGTTCTTTGCATAAATCAGTAAAATCGATGTACGCTAGGCTAATTGTCTTCTTCAGTAGATGTTTATATCAAGTTGGATTAAGTAACCGTTACTACCCAGAAGAAATTTTATCAGAAGCGGTACTTTGTTTAGGACGCACGCTCAAAATGAACAACAACGTTTATAACCACGAAGCTTGGTTGAGAAAAGCTGGTTTCTTGTATATTCGAGAAATACTACGTGACGAAGGCAAGTTTGGAAGTAATGTAGATGTGGATGTCGATACAATCAAATATAGTAACGGCGTTGAGCAGCTAGAAAGCGAAGAAACTTGTCAATTAGTTAATGAAGTAATACTAATGTTGTATCACACTGAGCGTGAACTACTAGAAATGCGCTTTTACAATAATATGTCTTGGGATGAAATCGTACATTTTTATGCTTCTCAAGGTAAAGTCATATCAATCCCAGCACTGCGACAACGTGGTTCTCGTGCCATCAAGTCGCTGAGAAAAGTATTTATAGACCAATTACGATTAGCACCCTCAGATAAATTAGATGTATAAACCATATGTATAAAGCAGATGTATAAAAGTGTTAATAATTTATCAATTACATAGTAAATATGAACTAAGCCCACGTTGTAGATATTTCAAGTGTAAATCTGTAAATGATAACCAAAATCACAAAAACAATATTTTTGTCTAGGAAATTGAGCAAACTATGAAATAATGTATTATGATTTTCATCCTCCTGGTAGTATATGTCGTGAGCTAGGAAATTATACTTATACTGCCTCATCAGTTTTTAGCGTTCTAATTTCTTTTAATAAACTTTACAATAAAGCCTTTAAAAAAAGGTCACACTTATATCTATCAAATCATTAACAATCGGAGAGTTAGAAATCTAAGTTAATGACGTTTGAAGAATTTGACCCAAAAATCACACCTGGACACAGTGTGTTCAATGACCTGCACGAGTGTCATGCTGTGCAGAATATCGTGATTGAGAGAAATTTACAGTTCGAGATATTAATGGTAAGCTTAAGTACGATATGGCGAATGCTAAGTGAAGATTCAGAACAAAATCATCAGTTATCCAGTGCATCAAGCTATTCTTGCTGTCAACTAAAAAATAGTTACAGTACAGAGTTAAAACTATCATTGGAATGCATAAATAATGATAGTGATTTTATAAAAATGGAACATGTTGTTAAAGAAAGAAGACGGATTAAAAATATGCTTTCAATATTGATTAATAATTATAATTTAGAGAATAATAGTATAAATGATAGTACATTGAAAGAAGTATATGAAGAACTTTTCTGGTTAGTGCAAGAGTATTACAGACTATCTTCACTACCGAATCTTACAGATAGTGATACGAAGCGAATGCTATTAATTCTTGAACTAGCCCAAGTTGACCCTCAATTAGATGATTTTATCACTAAAATTGACGCTGCGATTGCTGAAGAAGTAGGGTTAATGGATAATGATTTATCGACGGATGCTACAACTGCTTATAATTCGACAAAAGAATTTAAAGAGGTTTTTATTCAGTATCTAGAGCAAAATTTAACTAACTTAGATGATGTGGAGTAAAAATTAATATACATACATTCTGGCACGCATGTTGGCGCAAGCAAGAAACGCAATAAGAAAAACTATTGTGAACAGACAGGTTCAAATCGATTTGCTGCTTGCTTTTAGACGAGTATGCAAAGAGTATATAGGTAATTATGTCACATAAGCAAGCAGCAAGTCATTAATTTGTAGCAAGGATAGCGAAAAAGCTCGTAACGCGATTTTGATTGCGTCACATATTCCCATTCATATATTCGTTCGCTATAAGTTCCTTTGAATTTTCCCATCCTTGTGATGAATGTCTACCGCAACCTGGAATCCAAAGTATGTCACAAGTCGAGGCAATCACAAAATCGTTTGATAGCCATTTTTCACAGTTACAAGATAAGGATTTACTATTAGCTCTACGTAATTCTTACCGTTTGCGTCTCAGGCAATATGGACTATTGGGTAAATACGAAGCAGATGAAATTCTCAATGAAGCTGTTTCGCGTCTATCAAAAGCGATTAAGTCTGGTAAGAAAGTTTACAACCTTTTACCTTGGTTACGTAAAACGGGTTTACATATTATCAATGAAATAAGTAGAGAAACGAATCGACGTAAAACTATCGATAGTCCAAACTTTGACTTTGAAGAGTTTCTACCGGACGAGCGACTGCAAAACTTTGCAGATGACTCGGAGCTTTATAAACGCTTAAATCAAGCATTAAAGGAGTTGGACATTCAAGACAGGAAGTTGTTGGTAATGCGGTATTATCGTCAACTAGCATGGCAAGATATCGCTAAAACACTATCAATAGATGGAGTGGAACTATCAACAGAAGCGTTGCGGAAAAGAGGTTCGCGCGCGCTTGCAAAGCTACGAAAGATTTTTATCACTAAGTATTTACAAGATTATGAATATTAAATAGAGATTAATTAGAGATTAATTGGAGTTCGATAGTAATTTACCATCTTCCATATTAACAATACGGTCAGCTATATCTAAAATGCGCGTATCGTGAGTAACCAAAAGCACTGTGCAACCTTCTTCTTTTGCAAGACGCTGAATAATATCTACTACGTCACGTCCAGTCTTGCTATCTAATGAAGCTGTTGGTTCGTCAGCAAGAACTAATTTTGGTTGAGCAACTAATGCACGTGCTATGGCAACTCGCTGTTTTTGCCCTCCCGATAATTTCTCTGGATAATAATCTACACGGTCTCTGAGTCCGACTGCTTCAAGAATTGCAACCGCGCGCTGACGGTGTTTATGAGTAGGAATGGACGGATGAAGTTTGAGCGACATTCGGACGTTACTATAAGCGGTAAGACATTTAAGTAAATTGTGGTCTTTTGGATTTTTATATACATGCTGCATTAGTTTAATAAACCGCACTCTTACGCGAAGCGCGCAAAGAAAGAGGGACTAGCTTGAAGTTGGTGTTTTCAAATCGTTACTGCTTTCAAGTAGTTTACTGGTTGCGTTTACTATAACTTGCGTGGAACCTGTAAAGAAGTCGCGGTCAATAGTTGTGGGTTTATCTGTAGGTTGGTGGTAGTGAGGGGTTCGTAAGTTTGCTGTATCTGTTACAAGTACTGCTCCTATACCTTGATACCAAAATGGTGCGTGGTCACTACGAAGAGTGTCAGGAGTTAGTAAACCTTTGAGTGGTATTGGTACTGTCAGTACAACTGGTAAATTTGTAATTTCTGATGCATTTGTTTGAAAGCAATTGAGTATTGGTAAATGTTCTATGTCACCAACTACCGTAAGAAAATCTCCTTTATCGCTGGGTGGTGTAACGGGTAATGTTGGGGGGTATTTTTGACAACCTATAGTATGACAAGCGTAACTTACCATATCCATAACGACTGCACCGCGTAGATTTTTTAGGTTTACTGCTTTCTTTACATAAGCTTGACTTCCCAATAACCCAGTTTCTTCTTTGTCGAATAGTACCAGCTGTAAACCGCGCGGTGTTGGTTGTGATAATAGTCGAGCAACTTCCAATACTACTGCGACTCCGCTGGCGTTATCATCTGCACCTGGAGATTGATATACTGTGTCATAATGGGCGCCTACTAAAATGCTTCCTGCTGTCCTATCAGTTCCTGCTCGTTCAGCGACAACGTTAACTCCCTGTGCAAAGCTTTGTAATTTTGGTTTCCAACCGTATTTTTTAAGTTCGGCAATAATATAGCTACGCGCGTTCCGTCGTTCAGCATCGGTGTAACGTTGAAAATTCAACTTTTGAATATGAGTAAGCAAATTTTGACTCGCTACCAATGGAGAACTCACCGCAGCTTCTAACTTTTGTTGCGGCGCCGTGTTCGCTGGATTCTCAACTTTAATTGTATCAATACTCTGTTGCGGCGCCTGCTCGAAAAAACTCCTACCAGCAACTATACCTAACGCTACTATTACCAACAGTACCAGCCAAATTAATTTTTTCATAAGAGTCAAAATAAAACGTAGGGTGCGTGACGCTTACAACAATTCCTAAACGAAGCAATCGATCTCGTAGCGTCACGCACCTTACTTAATAGTTAAGAGGACGTAGGATTCTAAATGACAACACATCTTTTGACTGAGTTCCTAATATGTTAAGGTGCGTGACGCTTGTAAGGTGCGTGACGCTATTAGACTTGCTCTTCGTTTCAAAATTTTGGTAGCGTCACGCACCCTAC